>JBHGAT010000069.1:0-7695 GCA_041946645.1 Candidatus Velamenicoccus archaeovorus
ACCGATCCGGGATCGGCGCCGTCCGTGGTCTCGAGCTCGGCCGTCACGACGAACTCGCCGCCGAGCAGCAGGCGGTGGAGGTGGCTCCGAGGCGCGACCGCGCTCATCCGGCGTGCCCCTCCCCCGCCGCGGCCGCCCAGCCGGGCGGCACGGCGCGGTCCCGCCCCGTGAGGAGGTTCTCCCAGGAGGCCGTCCCCTGCAGCCGCCAGTCGACCGGCCGCTGGAGGTGCGTGAGGTGGTCCCGCCAGAGCGGCAGGAGGCGCGAGCCCTTCCACGCCTGGACCCACACGCAGGGGTGATCCGGAACGACCTCGCAGCTCCCGTCCTGCAGGACCCCGCCGCAGGGGCCGTTGCGGAGGTTCTTGGGACACCGCATGGGGCAGGACAGGCCGGTCGAGTGCAGGATGCACTGCCCGCACATCCGGCAGTCCCAGATCGCCTCCTTGGTCCCCTTCTCCAGCAGGAGGAGGGCGCGGCGGAGGCCCCGGGGCTCGGGTGCCCGCTGGGGCGGGCGGCGATCCGGCATCATGCGCACGTCGTCACCTCAGCGGCCTGGCCGGCTCCTCTTTGCGCGGGTCGATGAACGGGATGGCGGCGGTGGTGCCCACGAGGTGGCCGTGCTCGGACTCGACGTCCAGGCGGTTGCCCGGCTCGGCCAGCTCGATGGGGACCCACACGTACCCGATGTTCTTCTGGAGCCGCGGCGACCACACGGCGTCGGTCACCTTGCCGACCTCCTTGCCGTCCGCGTGGACCGGCCAGAACCACGTGAGCTCGGCGCGGAGCGCGTCCCCCTCGAGCTCGATCCCCACGAGCTTGCGGGTCACGCCCTCGGCCTTGAGCCGCTCGAGCGCGGCCTTGCCGATGTAGTCCTGCGGCTGGTCCTCCACCAGCCGTTCCAGCCCCATCACGTGGAGCGGCGTATCCGCCAGCGTCATGTCCGAGTTGTAGTTCATGATCCCGGCCTCGATGCGGCGCGCCTCGACGGGCGCCGTGGCCCGGATCCCGAACTCCGCCCCCGCCTCGAACACCGCGTCCCACAGGTCGTCGCCCCGCGAGGGGTCCAGCAGGTCGATCTCGAACCCCGGGACGGCCGTCCACCCGGTCCGGCTGATCAGCACGGGGATGTCGCCGATCTCGAAGCGGTCGCACCAGTAGTACCTGAGGTCGTAGATCGCGTCGCCGACGAGCTTCGCCAGCGTCATGGCCGCCTTGGCCCCCTGGACCTGCAGGGGGTAGGCGTCGGGGTAGCTCACCTCCACCTCGAGCCCGGCCTGCGTGGCCACGCCGAGCGCGTAGAGCCCGGCGTCGGAGTCGGCCAGCTGCATCCACCACCGTCGCTCGCCCACGTGCAGGAGGACCGGGTCGTTCACGATCCCGCCGTCGGGCGCCGTCACGATCATGTACTTGCCCTGCTTCACCGCGCACCTGGTGAGATCCCGGCACGTGAGCATGTCGACCAGCCGGTCGGCGTCGGGACCCGCGATCTCCACGGTTCGCTCGACCGCCACGTCCCACACCACCACGTCCTCGAGCAGCGCCCGGTACTCCACCTCCGGGTCGTCGTAGTAGGCAGGCAGGAGCATGTGGTTGTAGACGTCGTACGCGGTGCAGCCGGCCCGCCGGGTCGCCTCGAAGAACGGGGACCGTCGGTACCACGGCCCGAAGTAGATCGTGGCGCTCTGCTCGAGCATCTCCGCCCGCTCGTTCACCATCGCGTGGTCCTTTCGCCCGCCCGGATCGTCCCCGGGGCCGGATTGAATCCTCGTTCAACCCCGGGCTCGTGCGCAAGTGGCCGGAACCCGCGCCCCGCTCGCGATGCCCTGAACCACCCTTCAGCGGCGGACCTCACCCCGGCGCTACGAGACGGGGATCTGCTTGCCCGGGTCGACGAACGGCATCTCGACCACGGTCGCGGCCCGCTCCCCCCACTCGGTGGCCACGCGGACCTGCTCGCCCACCCGCGAACGCTCCGCGGGCAACCACGCGTAGCCGATGTTCTTGCCCAGGCGCGGCGAGTGGATCGCCGAGGTCACCCGGCCGATCTCGGTCCCGCCGTCGAGCACCGGCCACTTCACGTTGTTGAGCTCGGGGAAGGGGTCGCCGTCCAGCTCGACGCCGTTGATCTTCCGCTCGACGCCCCGCTCGGCGATGCGCCGGTAGGCCGCGATCGAGATGCACTGCTCGTCGCGGAGCGAGTCCAGGTCCACCAGACGCTCCAGGCCCATCTCGAACGCGTTGTTCTCGTAGGTCATGTCGGCGCCCCAGTTGAAGATCGCGCCCTCGATCCGCCGGATGTCGCTCGGTCCCGTGGGCTTGATCCCGAACTCCTGGCCGGCCTCCATGATGGCCTCCCACACCTCGGTGCCCTTGCTGGGATCGGTCAGGTACACCTCGTACCCCACCTCGGAGGTCCACCCGGTCCGGGTCACCACGACCGGCGCGCCGGCGATCTTGGCCTCGGTCCAGAAGTAGTACCGGAGGTCCTGGATCTCGGGTCCCAGGAGCTTGACCATGAGCTGCTTGGACTTCGGCCCCTGGACCTGCAACGGGGCGACGTCGGCCTCCCGGATCGTCACGTCGAGGTCCGGGTAGGCGTTCTTGAGCCCCCGGGCGAACAGGAGCGCGTCGCTCGAGGCCAGCGCGAACCAGAAGGTGTGCTCGTCCATGCGCGTGAGGACCGGGTCGTTCACGATCCCGCCGTCCGAGTCGCAGATCAGGACGTACTTGCCCTGCCCGACGGCGCACTTCGAGAGGTCGCGCGGCGTCAGCAGCTGCGCGAACGCGAACCCGTCCCGGCCGCCGATCTCGAGGCACCGCTCGACCGAGACGTCCCAGAGCGTGACGCCGCTCAGCAGCGCGTCGAACTCGGCCTCGAACGTGTCGAAGCGGATCGGGAAGTACATGTGGTTGTAGACCGTGAACCCCTTGGGGTCGTAGCGCTGCGTCGCCTCGAAGTAGGGGGTGCGACGGTTGCGCGCGCCGCGCTGCACCTGGCTCATGTCGAACGCCATCTGCTCGACCTCCTCGGGGGTGGGCGGGCCGCGGACGCGGCGGCCCGTGCTGGTCCGGTCCGCGCGTATCGTGCGCGGCCCCGTCGGGCCTGACAAGGACGGCCCCTGACTTGTGGTCAGACCGTGCGCGTCCGGTGAGGGGCGGCCTACGCGAAGCCGTCGGCCGCGAACACGCGCTCCCCTTCCACCAGCGTGAGCTCGACGGCGCCCGCGTGGATCTCGTCGGCGGGATGCGCGAACAGGTTGCGGTCCACCACCACCAGGTCCGCGAGCTTGCCGACCTCGATCGAGCCGGTCACGTCGTCGAGGTGGTTCACGTACGCGGAGCCCATCGTGAACGCGGCGATCGCCGTGGGGAGGTCGAGCCGCTCGTCGGGCAGGAACGGCTCGAGCAGCTCGCCCGACGCCTCGCCGTACTCGTAGCCGGGGAAGCCCGCGCGGTTCACGGCGACGTGGATCTCCCACAGCGGGTTCGGGCTGCTCACCGACCAGTCGCTCCCCATCGCGAGCATCGCGCCCCGGCGGACCAGGCTCGCGAACGGGTACTGCCACGTCGAGCGCTCGGGGCCGAGGAACGGGATCGTCAGGTGGACCATCTGCCCCTCGTTCATCGCCCACAGCGGCTGGGCGTTCGCCACCACGCCGAGCGCGCGGAACCGCGGCAGGTCGTCGGGATGCACCACCTGGATGTGCGCGAGGTGATGGCGGTGGTCGCTGGGGCCGTTGGCGCGCCGCGCGGCCTCGATCGCGTCGAGCGCCTCGCGCACCGCGCGCTCGGCCAGGGCGTGCACGTGCACCTGGAACCCCTCGGCGTCGAGCCGCGTGACCACGTGCTCGAGCGCCTCCGGGTCGACGAACGAGATGCCCCGGTTGTCGGTAGGACGGCCCCCGGCGTCGAGGTACGGCTCGAGCACCGCGGCCGTGAAGCTCTCGACCACGCCGTCCTGCATGATCTTCACCGACGTGGCCCGGAACCGGCCCACCGATCCCCGCGACCGGCGGTCGAGGAGCTCGTCGATCTGCTCCTCGCCGCGGTGGCGGTCCCACCACAGGGCACCGACGACCCGCGCGGTCAGCTCGCCCCGGCGGGCGAACGCGAGGTACGCGTCGAACGTGTCGTAGGGCCCTCCGACGATCGCGTCCTGCCACGCCGTGATGCCGAGCGAGTGCAGGTACGACTGCGCCAGGCGCAGCCCCGCCTCCCACTCCTCCTGCGTGGTGGCGGGGATCAGCTTGGCCACCAGGTCCTGCGCGCCCTCGTGCAAGGTGCCGGTGGGCGAACCCGTGCCGTCGCGCTCGATCCGTCCGTCGGGGGGATCCGGCGTCTCGGCCGTGATGCCGGCCAGCTCGAGGGCGCGCGAGTTGACCCAGGCGCTGTGCCCGTCCCGGTTCGGCAGGAACACCGGCCGGTCGGGCACGAGCCGGTCCAGCACGTCGGCCGTGGGGGTGCCTCCGGGGAAGACGTCCATCGACCACCCGCCGCCCAGGATCCACTCGACGCGCGGGTGCTCGCTCGCGTAGGCGGCGACGATCCGCTCGTACTCGGGGAGGGAGTACGCGTCGGACAGGTGGCACTGCAGCATCTCCAGGCCCCCCGCCGGGGGGTGGACGTGCGCGTCCTGGAAGCCGGGCAGCAGCATCCGACCCCGCAGGTCGATCACCTCCGTCCGGGGGCCGATCAGCTCGCGCACGTCGTCGTCGATGCCGACCGCGACGATGCGCCCGTCGCGGACGGCCACGGCCTGGGCCCATCGGCGAGCCGCGTCCACCGTGTACACGGCGCCGTTCACGAAGACGAGGTCTGCAGGCCTGCCATCCTCCGACGTCACGACGGCTCCTCCGGTCCGGCGGTCGGCCCGAGCATACCCGAGTGTCGGCGCGCTCAGGCCAGCGCCACCAGGTCGAGGAGCTCGTCGTCCCAGAGATCGAGCGTCCCGTCCGGCATCATCAGCACCCGTTGCGGGGCAAGCGCTCTGACGAATGCGACATCGTGGCTCACCAGCACCATCGTGCCCGGCCACTCGGCCAGCGCCGCGGCCACGGCGGTACGCGACGGTCGGTCCAGGTCGTTGGTCGGCTCGTCCAGCAGCACGAGGTTCCGCTTCCCGGCCACCAGCTGCGCCAGGGCGAGCTTGGTCTTCTCGCCGCCCGAGAGCGTGCCGGCGTCCTGGAAAGCGACGTCGCCGGTCAGCCCGAACATCCCCAGGAGGCTCCGGAGGTCCTGGTCCGGCCCCGGCGAGGCCTCGCGGACGTGCGTGAGGACGTCGACGCCATCGCGCAGCCCCTCGTGCTCCTGCGCGTAGTAGCCCAGCGAGACCCCGGTCCCCAGGCGGACCGCACCGGTATCGGGGGCGGCCAGGCCGGCCAGGATCCGGAGCAGCGAGGTCTTGCCGGCCCCGTTGAGCCCCATGATCAGCAGCCGCTCCCCCTTGGCCAGCGTGAACCCGACCTCGCGGAAGACCGGCGGCCCCCCGTACGACTTCGCCAGGCCCCGCGCCTCGAGCACGACCCGCCCGCTGTGCGGCGGGTCCGGGAACCGGTAGCGGACGCGGCGCTCCGTGGACGGGGGTGCCACGGCCCGGGCGGCGAGCCGGGCCACCCGCGTGTCGAGCGTCTTGGCCTTGCGGGCCCGCTTCTCGGTCTGCCCCCGCATCGAGTCGGCGAGCGTCTTCAGCCGGTGGATCTCGGCCCGCTGGCGCTCGGCCAAGGCGGCCAGCCGCTCCTCGTCCCGGCGCCGGGCGTCCCGGTACTCCGAGTAGGTGCCGCGGTAGGCGACGATGCCGTCCCGGTCCAGGTGGAGGATCCGCGTGATCGACGAGTCGAGCAGCGCGAGGTCGTGGCTCACCACCATGAGCGCGCCCCTGAACGAGCCCAGGAACCGCATCAGCCATGCCTTGGCGTCGCCGTCGAGGTGGTTGGTCGGCTCGTCCAGCAGGAGCAGGTCCGAGCCGCCGAACAGGATCCGGGCCAGCTCGAGCCGCCGGCGCTCGCCGCCCGACAGGGCCCGCACGGGCAGGTCGAGGCGGTCCGGGGCGAGCCCCAGGCCCGCGGCGATCCGGCGGGCCTCGGCCTCGCCCGAGTACCCGCCGGCGGCCCGGTACCGCTCCTCGAGCCGCGTGAAGCGGGCCACGTTCTGTGCGGTGGGGCGTTCCTCGAGCGTGAGCCGCAGCTTCTCCAGCCTGGTGGCCATCGTCTCCAGGTCCCGGGCCTGGAGCACGTGCGCCAGGCTCGTCCGCTCGTCGTCGGCGCGGTGCTGTCGGGGATCCTGGCGCAGGTAGCCGAGGGCGCCCCGCCGGACCACGCTGCCCCGCACGGCGGGCGCCTCGCCGGCCAGCACGGCCAGGAGCGACGTCTTGCCGGCCCCGTTGCGTCCGACCACGCCGACCTTGTCGCCGGCCCGCAGCGAGAGGGACAGCCCGTCGACGACCGTGCGCCCGGCCACCTCGACGGCCAGGTCGCGGATCAGGAGCACGCTCACGGTCGACCTCCGGACGGGAGCGCGCGGGGTGCGGTGTGGGGATCGAGGGACATGAGACAGGGACCTCCGGGGACACGGCACGGTCCGGCGCGAGGCGCGCCGGACGTGGACGGACGGGGTCTGCCTATCTCACGACGCGAGGGAGTCTAGCAGCCGATCGCGGGCGGAGGCTCCTGCCCCCCACCGTTCGGCGCCGGGCACCGTCGGTCCCTCGGGACGCCGGGGGCACGTTCCCGGTTCGACGACCGGTCAGACCTGCTCCCCCGCAGGCTCACCGGGCCCACCGGCACCCCGCGCCCGCTCGGGGGCCGGGGTCGGATCGATGAATACCTCGGTCACCCCCGGCACGGCCTCGCGCAGGTCGCGGTCGATCCGGTCGGCCAGCGCTTCGATGTCGTCCGCGTCCAGGTCGTCGCGCAGGTCCACGCGCGCGGTCACCAGCAGCGACTCGGGGCCCAGGTACATCGTCAGGAGCTCGGTGACGTCGCGGATCTCGCCGTGGGCGGCGATGCTGGCCCGGATCGTCTCGCGCTCCTCGGGGTCGGCCCCCACGCCCAGCAGCAGGCCCTTCGAATCCCGACCCAGCCGGAGGGCCACCAGCGCGAGCAGCACGCCGATCGCGATCGACGCGGCCGCGTCCCACAGGCGCTCGCCCGTGAGCTGGTGCAGCGCCACGCCGAGTGCCGCCAGCACGATCCCGGCGAGCGCGGCGCTGTCCTCGAACAGCACGGTCTTCACCGTGGGGTCCCGGCTCAGCCGGATGTGCCGGAGCATCGGGCGGCCGGCTTGGGCCGCCTCCCCCCGGAGCTGCTGGACGGCTCGGGCCCAGGACACGCCCTCGGCCACGAAGGAGATCGCCAGCACCACGTAGGCCACGAGCGGGCCCCCTCCCTCCTCGCGTCCGTGCAGCAGCGCGTACACACCCTCCACCATCGAGAAGACGGCGCCCGACACGAAGATGAACACGGCCGCCAGGAACGCCCAGAAGAACCGCTCCTTCCCGTAGCCGAACGGGTGCCGCTCGTCGGCCGGGCGGCTGCCGAGCGACAGCGAGATCCGCAGGAACACCTGGTTGACCGTGTCGGCGACCGAGTGCGCCGACTCCGCCAGCAGGGCCGAGGAATGGGACACGATGCCGGCCGCCAGCTTCGCCACCGCGATCACGGCGTTGGCCCCCATCGCGTAGGAGATCGTCCGTGCGTG
>JBHGAT010000007.1:0-33433 GCA_041946645.1 Candidatus Velamenicoccus archaeovorus
GGGGCCTCGGCGGCCGGTTCGACCTGCGGCGTCTCGACCGGCGCCGAGACCTGGACCGGCGTCCCCCCGGCCTGACCAGGGGGGGCCTCGGCGGGGGGCGGCGCGGCGGTGGCCGCCTCGGCGGCCTGCGGCGTGGGCTCCGAGGGAGCTCCCGCCGGCGCCTCGGCCCGTGCCGGGGGCGCCGGCCGTTCGCCGGCCCCGCCGATCTCGGCGAGCGGCGTGCCCACCTTCACGGTCTGTCCCTCGGGCACGAGGATCTTGGTGAGGGTCCCCGCAGCGGGGGACGGGACCTCCGTGTCGACCTTGTCCGTGGAGATCTCGAACAACGGCTCGTCCTGGGCGACCTCCTCGCCCTCCTGCTTGAGCCACTTCAGGATGGTGCCCTCGACGACGGTCTCGCCGAGCTGCGGCATCGATACGGTGGTCATCGACCCTCCAGGTTCACCAGGCGGCCAGCCGCTTGACGGCGGCTTCGATGTCCGAGACCTGCGGGATGTAGGCGTCCTCCAGGACCGGCGAGAACGGGACCGGCGTGTGCGGCGGGGCCAGCCGCATGACGGGCGCGTCGAGCGACGTGAACCCCTCCTCGGCGATCATCGCGGCGACCTCGGCTCCCGTGCCGAGGAACCGATTGCTCTCGTACAGCACGAGGGCGCGGCTGGTCTTGGCCACCGAGCTCAGCACGGACTCGGTGTCGAGCGGGAAGATCGTGCGCAGATCCACCACCTCGGCCGAGATCCCCTGCTGCGCCAGCTCGTCCGCGGCCTCGAGCGCCCGGTGGACCATGGCCCCGTACGTCACGATCGAGACGTCCGTGCCCTCGCGCTGGACCTTGGCCTTCCCGATCGGCACGAGGAAGTCGGGGTCCTCGGGAACGACCTCCTTGATCCGGCGGTAGATCCACTTGTGCTCGAGGTACACGACCGGGTTGTCGTCGCGGATGGCCGACTTCAGCAGCCCCTTGGCGTCGGAGGGGAACGCGGGGCAGATCACCTTCAGGCCCGGCTGGTAGGCGAACCACGGCTCAGGGTTGGTGGAGTGGAAGTTGCTGGCCCGCACGCCGCCGCCGGACGGCGCCCGGAGCACCACGGGCAGCGGCACGCCGCTCCGGTAGTGGTACCGCGCCGTGGCCGTGACGATCTCGTCGAACCCGGAGCTCATGAAGTCCGCGTACTGGAACTCGGCCACGGGGCGGAAGCCCTCCATCGCCGAGCCCATGGCCATGCCCACGATCGTCTCCTCGGCGATCGGCGTGTCCATCACGCGATCGGGGCCGAACCGCTCGATGAACCCCTCGGTGACCTTGAAGGCCCCGCCGTAGACGCCGATGTCCTCGCCGAGGAGGTACACGCGCTCGTCACGCTCCATCTCCTCCCACAGCGCCTCGGCGATCGCGATCAGGTACGTGGCCTCGCCGGCCTCGGTGCGCTTGCCCCGCGGCTCGGCGCCGTGCCCGGCGGCGCCCGCTTCGACCCGCACCTGCGACATCAGCCCGTCCCTCCCTCGCGCGACGGTTCGCTCTGCCAGTAGCCGTCGTCCGTGAAGACGCCCCTGGTGACGTCCTCGGGCACCGGGAAGGGCGAGCGCTGGGCGAACTCGTAGCCCTCGTCGAACTCCCGCTCCACCTGCTCCTGGACCCGCTTGACCTCTTCCTCGTCCGCGACGCCGTTCGCGACCAGCAGCTCCTCGAACCGGCGGACGGGATCCTTCTCCCGCATGTACCGGTCGAGGAGCTCCTGGGGTACGTACTTGGCCGGATCGTGACCGGCGTGCCCTCGCCACCGGAGCGAGACCGACTCGATCAGGGTGGGGCCGCCGCCGCTCCGAGCGCGCTCGACCGCCTCGTGGGCCACCCGGTAGACCTCGAGGACGTCCTGGCCGTCGACCCGGACCCCCGGCATGCCGTACGCGGCGGCGCGCTCCGCGATCGTCGGCACCCGGAACTCGAGCGCGTTCGGCGTCGAGTACGCGTACTGGTTGTTGTTGACCACCCACACCACGGGGAGCTGATGGATCGCCGAGACGTTCAGCGACTCGTGCCACCGGCCGTTCGAGGTCGACCCGTCGCCGCAGATGGCCAGGGCCACCCGCGCTTCGCCCCGTCGCTTGTACGCGAGCGCCGCCCCCGCCGCGACGGGGTAGGCGATCGGGAGGTGCGAGATGACCGTGAACGTCCGGTTGCCGGCCCAGTCCCCGATGTGGCTGTTGCCGTCGCGGCCCCGCGTGTAGCCGTCGATCCGACCCCAGTACTGGGCCATCACGCGCTTCAGGTCGAGGCCCTTGGCCAGCTGGGCGGACAGGTCCCGATGCGTGGGGAACAGCGAGTCCTCCTTGCGGAGGGCGTAGGTCACGCCCACGTGCGTGCCCTCCTGCCCTCGGCCGGAGTAGATCGCACCGGGCAGACGTCCCTGCCGGTACAGCGCCTCCATGCGCTCGTCGAAGTACCGGCAGAGCTTGAGCGTGTGCAGCACGTCCCGGAGCTGGTCGTCCGTGAGGCCCGCCCGCCATTGCGCCTGCGGTTCGCCGCTCATCTCGGATACGTCGGTGGCCACGAAGCGCGTCCCTTCACGCGGAATGCAGTGGCTTGCCGGCGAGCGCCAGGAAGGCCTCGCCGACCGCCTCGGACAGTGACGGATGGGGGTGGATCATGGCGGCGACCTCGGCGGGGACCGCCTCCCAGTTGGTGATGAGCATGCCCTCGGAGATCAGGTCGGTCACGTGCGGACCGACCATGTGGATCCCCAGGACCGGCCCGCCGCCCTTCTCGGCGATCAGCTTGACGATGCCGCCCTCGCCGACGATGTTGGCCTTCCCCACGCCCTGCAGGTTGAACCGCTCGACGTCGAGCTCGTGACCGCGCTCGACCGCCTGCGCCTCGGTCAGGCCGACCGAGGCGACCTCCGGCGTGGAGTACGTGACCCGCGGGATCTGCGCGTAGTCGATCTCGGGCGTGGCCATCCCGGCGATGCGCTCGGCCACGGCGATGCCCTCGGTGAAGGCGACGTGAGCAAGCTGCAGCGGCGTGGCCGCCACGTCCCCCACGGCCCAGACGTGGGGGACGGTGGTCTGGAGCATGCCGTCGACCTTGACGAAGCCGCGATCGAGCTCGACGCCGATCGCCTCGAGCTCGAGCCCGGCGGTCACGGGCCCCCGGCCCACGGCCACCAGGCAGACGTCGGCGGTGGTCGCGGTGGTCCGCCCGCCGACCTCGTACACCACGTTGACGGCCTCGGGGCCCTCGTCGACGGCCTGGACCTTGGCGTCCGCGAACGCCTGGATCCCCCTCCGGCGGAACTGGCGGCCCAGCTCCTTGGAGAGGTCCTCGTCCTCGAGCGGCGCGATGCGCGGCAGGGCCTCGATCAGCGTGACCTCCGCTCCGAACGAGCGGTACATCGACGCGAACTCGAGGCCGACGGCACCGGCGCCGATCACCACCGCCGAGCGAGGGATGGTCGGGGACCACAGAGCCTGGTCGCTGGTGATCACCCGGTCGGTCACGGAGAGGCCCGGCAGGAGCTTGGGCGCCGAGCCGGTGGCGATCACGAGGTCCGTGGCGTCGACCCGCCGGCCATCGACCACGGCAGCCGGGCCCGAGCTCACGACGGCGGTGCCGCGGATCACCTCGATCCCGCGGGTCTTGACCACGCCGGTGAGGCCCGAGACCAGCTTGTCCACGATCTTGGCCTCGAACGCCTTGACCGCGTCCCAATCGACCTCGCCGGAGGCCCGGACCCCCCATTCCTCCGAGCGCGTGACCGTGTCCATGACGGCCGCCGATTGGAGGAGCGCCTTGGTGGGGATGCAGCCTCGGAGCAGACAGGTGCCGCCGAGCCGTTCGTCGCGATCGATCAGAGCGACCCGTTTGCCGAGCTGAGCAGCTCGGAGCGCACAGGCGTACCCGCCCGTGCCCGCCCCGATCACGACTACGTCGTAGGCATCCGGCATCCGATCGACCATGTTACCGCCAGCGGCCGAACCGACGGACCGGCGCCGGCGTGGTGATCGGCGGGTGCGTCGGGTCGTCGGGGGGAGGGGCCGCTAGACGGGGAGGCTGCCCTGGGCCGCGGCGATGAGGTCGGCCACGGTCGTGCCCCCGAACGCGGTCCGCTGCAGCAGCTTGTCGAGCAGGTCCCCGGCGCGCGGGGAGTCCCGGAGCACCGCGACCACCACGTACAGGCCCGAGCTGGGGATGCCCACGCTCCGGACCGGTCCGTAGCCGGGGGCCGCGACGAAGTACGCCCACCGGGTGGGGCGCCGCCCCACCGTGCAGACCCCCTGGCCCCGCGCCACGTAGTCGCCCGGTGAGCCGGGCACGCCGTCGGCGAAGGCGGGGCGATGATCAGCGAAGACGGTGCGGCTGGTCGCGCTGCACTCGCCCGAGCGGGTGAGCAGGTCGAGCGCGGGGCCGGTCGCGGCCAGGTAGTAGTAGTCGGAGGGAACCCCCACCCGCGTGCCGTCCACCCACATCGCCGCCATCCCCTCCACCGGCGAGGGCGACGAGCCCCAGTCGCGCGGGCGCGGGGAAGCCACGAAGCCGTGCTCGGCATCGGTCGGAGCCGTGGTGAGGTGGGGGCGCCACGTGTCGGGGATCATCGCGCGGATCTCGCCGGCCGTGATCTGGTCGAAGGGGCTCGGCGACTCCTGGATCCGCAGGTCGATCCGGCCCGTGGACGGCGGCGTCGGCAGCATCGCCGCGTCGCGGCACGCCGCGGCGACCAGGGCGATCACGAGGGAGCCGATGACCCTACGCACCCGCCGATACCATGCGGAGCATAGCCCCCCCGGCGCGCGCCTGCCACCGCGACCGGCTCCCGCCCGCTCCGAGCGGGGGACCGCCGGACGGGCTAGGATACGCGGCACAACCGCAGAAGGTTCAGCTCTCGAGGCGGCCCCCAGGGGCCGGAGCGGACGCGGGCGGACCCGCGCTCGCGAAGAGGGAAGCCGGTGGGAATCCGGCACGGTCGCGCCACTGTGACCGGGGAGCGAACCCGACGAGCCACTGGGGGCCGGACCCCGGGAAGGGTCGGGGGAGCGAGGATCCGGAAGTCAGGAGACCTGCCCCGAGGGCGAGCGACGGTCGTCCTTCGCACGAAAGGAGACGCGCGTGAGACCGTTCCGATCCCTCGCCGGGGTGGCCCTCGCCCTGGTCCTGCTCCTGTCGTCCTGCGCCTCGTCGGGGACCTCGCTCGAGCCCGGCGCCGGCTCCCGGCCGCCCTCCGCGACGGCCTCCCCGGCTGCCTTCCCCGTGACGATCACGGACGACGACGGTGTCGCGGTGACCGTGGAGGCGCCGCCGCGGCGCATCGTCACGTTCGCGCCCTCGGCCACCGAGATCGTGTACGCCCTCGGGCTGGGCGATCGCCTGGTCGGGGTGTCGGGTCCCTTCGACGACTACCCGCAGGCGGCCACGCGCGTGGAGGAGATCGGCGGCGCCGGCGAGTTCGGCGTGGACCCGAACATCGAGAAGGTGGTCTCGCTCTCGCCGGACCTGTTCCTGACGATCTCCGGCGGGGACCAGTGGAAGCACCGCCTGCGCGGGCTCGGCGTGCCGGTGTTCACGATCGACGCGACCGACTTCGCCGACCTGCTCCACGACATCGAGACGGTCGGTCGCCTGACGGGCACGGCGGACCGGGCCGCGGCCCTGGCGTCCTCGATGCAGGGCGAGGCCGATCGGATCGGATCGCGGGTGGCTGGCTCGGCGCCCGTGTCGTGCTTCTTCGAGGTCTACTACCCGCCCCTCACCACGGTGGGCCCCGACACGTTCATCTCGGATCTGCTGCGGCGCGCCGGGTGCGACTCGGTGTCCGCGTCGGCCTCGACGGACTACCCGGAGTGGTCCGTGGACGACCTCGTGCGCGAGGACCCGCAGGTCTACCTGGTCTCGTCCGAGTCCGGCGTGAGCCCCGCGGCCGTGGCCGAACGGCCCGGGTTCGAGGCGATCCGGGCGGTGGCCGAGGGGCGGGTGGCGCTGATCGACTCGGACCTGGTCAGCCGCCCCGGGCCCCGGATCGTGGACGGGCTCCGGGCGCTGGCGAAGGCCCTGCACCCGGACGCGTTCGGATGATCGCACCACGTCGCTACCGCCGGTCGCTGGTCCTGCTCGCGGTGGCGCTCGCGGCCTCGTTCCTGCTCGCCGTCGCGGTGGGGGCGGTGTGGCTGTCGCCGTGGACGACGATCCGGCTGGTCGGCTGGAAGCTCGGCGTCGGTGGCTACCCCTCGGGCGTTCCGCGCGGGTCCGAGGTGATCCTCTTCCAGCTCCGGCTGCCCCGGGTGGTGCTCGCGGCGGTGGTGGGCGCGGCCCTGGCCGCGTCCGGCATGGTGTTCCAGGGGTTGTTCCGCAACCCCCTGGCCGATCCGGCGATCATCGGCGTCTCCTCCGGGGCCGCGCTGGGAGCGATCGTGGTGATCGTCTCCGTGGGGGCGGGGGCCCTGGGGGCGTTCGCCGTCCCCCTGGCCGCCTTCGTCGGGGCCCTGCTGACCGCGTTCCTCGTGTACCGGCTGGCCCGGATCGGGCCGGCCGTGCACGTGGCCACCCTGCTGCTGGCCGGGATCGCGGTGGCCGCCCTGATCTCCAGCCTGATGTCGCTGATCATGTCCTTCTCCGGCCAGGAGATCCGGAGCATCTACGCCTGGCTCCTGGGAGGGCTGGTGGCCCAGGGATGGCCCTCGATCGAGGCGGTGACGCCGCTCGTGATCGTCGGGCTGGTGGGCGCCGGCCTCACGGCGCACGACCTCAACCTGATGGCGCTGGGCGAGGAGCGGGCCGGGCAGCTCGGCGTGGAGGCCGATCGGGTGAAGCGCCGGGCCATCGCGGTGGGCGCGCTGCTGACGGCCTGCGCCGTGTCGGTGGCCGGCGTGATCGGGTTCGTCGGGTTGATGACCCCGCACCTGCTCCGCCTGGTGGTGGGGGCCGACCACCGGCGGCTCCTCCCGGCGGTCCTGCTGGCCGGACCGACCCTGCTGATCGTGGCCGACCTCGTCGCGCGGGTGGCCGTGGCTCCGCAGGAGCTGCCGGTCGGCGTGGTGACGGCGCTGCTGGGCGGGCCGTTCTTCCTGTACCTGCTCCGTCGCGAGGGGAAGGGCCGCGGTGTCCGGGCCTGAGACCGATCTCGAGGCTCCGCGGGCGGACTGGGCCCGCGCACGGGAGGCCATGCTGGCCGCGTCGGTCCAGCACCTGGCCGACCGGCCGGTGGACGAGCTCTCGGGCGGGGAGCGCCGCCGGGCCGTCCTGGCGCAGGCGCTCGCGCAGGACGCACCGATCCTGCTGCTCGACGAGCCGACGACGCACCTCGACCTGCACCACGTGGTCGACCTGCTCTCGGTCGTCCGCGGGCTGGCCGAGCGTGCCGGAACCGCGGTCCTGGCGATCCATCACGACCTCACGCTCGCCGCGGCCTCGTGCGACCGGGTGATCGTGCTCGACCGGGGCCGGGTGGTGGCCGAAGGACCTCCGGCGGAGGTGATCGACCGCGACCTGCTCCGGAGCGTCTACGGGGTCGAGGCCGAGGTGATCGCCGACGAGCTGTCGGGGCGGCCCGTGGTGCGGCTCGGAGCGCCACGCGGGGTGCCCACCCGTCTGGGGCGCCGGGCGCACGTCGTCGGGGGCGCCGGCCGCGGCGCCCCGCTGATGCGGCGTCTCGTGGAGGGGGGGTTCGACGTGAGCGCCGGCGTGCTGCACGGGAGCGACACCGACGCGGCGGTGGCCGAGCGACTGAACCTGGTCCGCGTGCTGGTCCCGCCGTTCAGCCCGATCGACCCGGCATCGGCGGCGGAGTGCCAGGCGCTCATGGCGGAGGCCGACCTGCTGGTGGTGTGCGATGCCCCCGTCGGGCCGGGCAACGTGGAGAACCTCGCGCTGGCGCTCGAGGCCGCGCGGTCGGGGATCCGCACCGTGCTGGTCGAGGAGGTCCCCGTGGCCGAGCGGGATTTCACCGGAGGCCTGGCCACGGAGCTGTGGACGGCGCTCCGCGACGTGGCCGAGATCGTGCGCCGCTACGACGACGTGGCGGTCGACGTGGGCTGATCCACCGCGCCGTCCGACGCCAGGACGGGCTTGGTCACGACCTTGTCCCCCGCGTGCACCGGCAGGCAGAACGAGACCTGCATGCCGCCCGCGGGCAGTGGGTCGGCCCAGATGATGCCGCCGTGCTGCAGCACGAGCTGCCGCGCCATGTGCAGGCCGATCCCCACGCCCGATCGTTCCTTGCGCAGGATCTCCTCGCCGGTGGAGAACGGCTCGCTGAACGCCTGCGTCACCACGTCGCGGTGCATCCCCGCGCCGTGGTCGGTGACCGAGACCACCACCCCCTCGTCCATCGTCCGGGCCCGGAACTGCACGGGCTGGTCGGCCGGGGAGTACCGGCACGCGTTGTCGAGCAGCTGCCGCGCGACCTCGCCGATACGGGCGGGGTCGGCCGTCGCCGGGAGCGCCTCGGGGATGACCCGCTCGATCGGCACGTGCGGGTACTTGCGGGCGATCTCGTCGGCGGCGTGCCGGAGCAGCGGGGCCAGGTCGAGGTCGGTGAGCTTCAGCGACAGCGTGCCGCGGTCGAGCTCGGCGATCGTCAGCATCTCGTCGACGATCACCATCAGCTTGTCCAGCGAGGCCTCGAGCTGCGCCAGGAAGTCGTGCTGCTCCTCGTGCGGCAGGTCCCGGTTCTTGAGGACGTACGCGATGCCCTTGGCCACGGTGACGGGGGTGCGGAGCTCGTGGGAGACGTTGGCCAGGAACTCTCCCTTGGCCCCGGTCACGTGCTCGAGCTGCTCGGAGGTCTCGGCCAGGGCCTTCTCCAGCTCGCGCTGCTGGCGGATCGAGGCGGCGAACCGCTCCGCGAGCTGGCCGGCGACCCGATGGCTGAGCGCGACGTTGGCATCGACCGTCGAGCGGATGGCCCGAGCCACCGCCTCGGGCCCGTCCTCCTTGAGCAGGTAGCCGGACGCGCCGGCCACCAGCATCTCGGCCGCGGTGAACGGCGAGGGGACCGCGGTCCAGCAGATCACCCGGGTCTCCGGCACCGTGGCGAGGAGCCCCCGAACGAGCTCGGCGCCGGCCAGGCCCTCGAGCCCGACCTCGCACACGACGACCGCGGGCTGGGTCCGAGCGGCCACCTCGACCGCGCGGAAGCCGTCGGTCACGGCTTCCATCTCCAGGTCGTCACCGGACTTCAGCAGTGCGTACTGCAGCTGCGCCAGCCCGTGCGGCGTGTCGCACAGGAGGACCTTGGTGGGCATCACCACTGGTATCGGTCGCTCGGCCCCCGGGTTGAGAGGGACCCCCCGTCGGGGGAGGTCGTTCGGCCGAGGCCGCTGTCGGTCGGAGCTACTCGACGAGACCGGTGCGGATGGCGATCGCGACGGCCTGGGCCCGGTCGTTGGCGCCGAGCTTCTCGAAGATCCGCTCGAGGTGCGTCTTCACCGTGTGGGGCGAGATCCCGAGATCGTGGGCCACCTCCTTGGTGGTGGCCCCGTACGCGACCTTCTGGAGGATCTCCTTCTCCCGCTTGGACAGCGGCGCGACGTCGGGGCGCTTCTCGGCGAGCTGGACCTCCTCGATGAAGGCCCGGGTCAGCTGCGGATGGATCACGGCCTTGCCCTCGAGGGCCAGACGCGCGGCGTTGACCAGCTCGTCGGCCGAGGCGTCCTTCAGCAGGTATCCCGAGACGCCCGCCTGGATCGCCTCCGAGATCGAGGTGCGGGACTCGTCCACGGTGAACAGGATCACCCGCGTGCTCGTCGACGCCTGCCGGATCTCGCGAGCCGCCTCGATGCCGTTCATGCCGGGCATCCGGACGTCCATGAACACGATGTCCGGGGTCAGCTTGCCGACCTGCTCGACCGCCTCCTCGCCGCTGGCGGCCTCGCCGACGACCTCGACGCCCTCCGCCAGCTCGAGCGCGGAGTGCAGTCCCTCTCTGGTCACCGGGTGGTCGTCGACGATCAGAACGCGGATCGGCGGCATCGCGCCCCCTCGGAGTCGGTCGATACGGCGGCTCTAGGATAGAGTGTCTGTACCCCCATGGAACGCGATTCGGAGAACCCGCACGGCCGTCCCTCGACGGTCGAACCCTCGGCGAACGGCTCCGCGGACGGCGCCGGCGACGGGTCCTCCGCCGGCGGGCCCACCCGCGAGGTGCTGTTCGACGCGCTCCGGAACGTGTACGACCCCGAGCTCGGGATCAACATCGTGGACCTCGGTCTGGTCTACGAGGTCGACGTGCTGGAGGGCGGGGTGGTCCACGTGGAGTACACCCTGACCACGATGGGCTGCCCGATCGGCCCCCTGATCGAGCAGCAGATCCAGGCGCTGCTCGCCAACGTCGAGGGGGTGACGGGCGTGGACGCCGAGATGGTGCTGCGTCCCGCCTGGAGCCCGGAGATGATGTCCGAGGAGGCCAAGGCCGCCCTCGGGTTCTTCTAGGTCCCCGCCCCCTGCCGAGGCTCGGATCCTCGAACGGCCCATCGGCGTGGCCTTGACATCGCAGCCGCAGCGGTGCGAGCATGCCTGAATCCGACCTCGGAGGTAGGGAATCCGGTGATCCGCACGCGCTGCTACGGGGTGGTGGGGGCGATGATCCCGTCGCGGCTGTGCTGTCCGGACCCCTCGATGCGTCCTCGGAGACGTCACCTGCACGTGCGACCACCGTCCTAGCGACGAGACCCACCGACGATCCCGAAGGGCCGCACGAGCGGCCCTTCCGCTTTCCGGGAAAGGAGGACCGGAGATGAGCGGTTACGCCAACCCCGACGCGCTGGTGGAGACCGACTGGCTCGAGCAGCACCTCGACGACCCCAACGTCCGGGTGATCGAGGTCGACGAGGATGCCACGGCGTACGAGAAGGGTCACATCCGGGGAGCCGTGGGCTGGAACTGGTCCAGGGACCTGCACGCCCCGGTGGGTCGGGACTACGTCGACCGCGGACAGCTCTCGGAGCTGCTGTCGAGGGCCGGCGTGGGGCCCGACACGACCGTCGTGCTCTACGGCGGCAACAACAACTGGTTCGCCGCGTACGCCTACTGGATCTTGAAGCTCCGCGGGTTCGACCGCGTCAAGCTGCTGAACGGCGGCCGCAAGAAGTGGGAGCTCGAGAGCCGGGAGCTGACCTCGGAGGTGCCCCAGCACGCGCCGACCGGGTTCGCCATCTCGGGAACCGAGCGGTCCGAGATCCGCGCGCTCCGGGACGAGGTCATCGCGAAGCTCGGCTCGGCCGCGCTGGTGGACGTGCGGTCGCCCGAGGAGTTCCGGGGAGAGAAGCTCGCCCCCGACCACCTGCCGCAGGAGCAGTCCCAGGTGCCGGGGCACATCCCCGGGGCGGCGAACATCCCGTGGGTCAAGGCGGCCAACGACGACGGGACGTTCCGGTCGGCGGACGAGCTCCGGGCGCTGTACGAGGCCGAGGGGATCACGTCGGACCGCGAGGTCATCGCGTACTGCCGGATCGGCGAGCGGTCGAGCCACACGTGGTTCGCGCTGCAGGAGCTGCTCGGCTACCCGAACGTGAAGAACTACGACGGCTCGTGGACCGAGTACGGCAGCCTGGTCGGCGCACCGGTCGAGGTGGGGTGATCGCCGTGGGCCAGATCGAGCAGCTGGTCGACGCGAACCGCGAGTTCGCCTCCACGTTCGACCGGGGCGACATGCCGATGCCGCCGGCGCGTGCCGTCGCCGTCCTCACGTGCATGGACGCACGGCTGCACCCCGAGCGGTTCCTGGGTCTGGACATCGGGGACGCGCACGTGATCCGGAACGCGGGCGGCCGCGCCGCGGACGACGCGATCCGCTCGCTGATCATCTCGAGCCGTCTGCTGGGGACCAACGAGTTCCTGGTGATCCATCACACGGACTGCGGGATGCTCACGTTCACGGACGAGGACCTCCGTGCGAAGCTCGCCGAGGAAGCCGGCGTGGACGCCTCGGACCTGGAGTTCCTCCCGTTCTCCGACCTGGATCAGAGCGTGCGCGACGACGTGCAGCGGCTCCTCGACTCCCCTTACCTGCCCCCGGGCAGCCGGGTCTCGGGGCACGTGTACGACGTCCACACGGGCACGCTGCGGCAGGTGGTCGCACCGATCCAGACATAGCGAACCGCGAACGCGGAACGAGGGCCGGGCTCGCGGGGGCCCGGCCCTCGGCGCGGTGCGATACCGTCCGGGTCGTGGAGGTCCCTCCGGGGCTCGAGCTGGTCGAGGGACATCCGGATCGGGGGATGGCGGCGCTCGCTCCAGCTGTGGTGGCCACAGGACCGGGCGTGGACGGCCACCTGGTGAACCGTTCCCCCGCGGCCGAGGGGCAGGATCCGCTGAAATCCGACCGATCAGGTGGACTTTCGGCGTGCCGCGAGGCTATCCTGGGGATGTTCGGAGGAACCGAGCCCACCGAGCAGCAGGCCAAGAGCTGGGACGACCTGCCCGAGGACATCCGCGGCACGTGGGACAAGCTGGGCATCCCGGAGGCCGAGAAGAAGTACCTCGGGGGCGTGAGCGCCCAGTACGAGTCCGAGGTCGTGTACCACAAGATCCGGAGCGAGCTCGAGTCGATGGGCGTGCTGTTCAGCGACATGGACAGCGGCCTGCGCGACCACCCGGACATCGTCAAGGAGTACTTCGGGACGATCATCCCGCCCAACGACAACAAGTTCGCCGCGTTGAACTCCGCCGTGTGGTCCGGCGGGTCGTTCATCTACGTGCCGCCGGGCGTGCACGTGGACATCCCGCTCCAGGCCTACTTCCGGATCAACGCCGAGAACATGGGGCAGTTCGAGCGGACGCTGATCATCGCGGACGAAGGCTCCTACGTGCACTACGTGGAGGGCTGCTCGGCGCCGATCTACACGTCGGACTCGCTGCACTCCGCGGTGGTCGAGATCATCGTCAAGAAGGGCGCACGGGTCCGGTACACGACCATCCAGAACTGGTCCACCAACGTGTACAACCTCGTGACCAAGCGGGCCGCCGCCTACGAGGACTCGGTGATGGAGTGGGTCGACGGCAACATCGGCTCCAAGGTGACGATGAAGTACCCGTCGATCTACCTGCTGGGCAAGGGCGCTCGCGGCGAGGTGCTCTCGGTCGCGTACGGCGGTCGCGGGCAGCACACCGACGCCGGCGGGAAGGCCATCCACGCGGCGCCGCACACGACCAGCGTGATCACGTCCAAGTCCGTCTCCAAGGACGGTGGCCGCACCGGCTACCGCGGCCTGGTCCGGGTGGAGCCCGGCGCGCACCACGCCAAGTCGATGGTGCGGTGCGACGCGTTGATCCTCGACGAGCGGAGCCGCTCGGACACGTACCCCTACGTCGAGGTCGAGGAGGAGACGGCCCAGCTCGGCCACGAGGCCACCGTGGCCCGGATCGGCGAGGACCAGCTCTTCTACCTGATGAGCAGGGGGCTGTCCGAGGCCGAGGCCAGCGCGATGATCGTGAACGGGTTCATCGAGCCCATCACCCGCGAGCTCCCCATGGAGTACGCGGTCGAGCTGAACCGCCTGATCGAGCTCCAGATGGAGGGCGCGATCGGCTAGCCGCTACGGCGGGGCCCGATCCTGTCCCGCGTAGCCCAGCACCGACCCGTCGGGCCGCCGGAACACCGGCCGTCCATCCTCCAGCTCGAGCCGGAACCCACCGGGCCGGTGGACCATCCGGTGGTGCCGGCGGCAGAGCAGCACCAGGTTGGGCAATGCCGTGGGACCACCGTCTGCCCAGTGGACGACGTGGTGGGCGTCGCACCACGTGTGTGGTCGGTCGCAGCCGGGGAACCGGCAGCGGCGGTCGCGGACGATGACGGCGCGTCGCATGGCGGGGGGGATGACGGGGGTCCGCCGGCCCACGTCGAGCGGCTCCGAGCGGCCGGCCAGCACCACCCGCATGACCGAGGCGTCGCACGCGATCTGCTTCGCAAGCCCAGGGTGCACGGGCCCGGTGTGGTCGAGCTCGCACGGCGCCTCTCGTGGGCTCTCGGCTTCGCCGCTTCGCGGGCTGCCACCCCCACCTGAGCGCTCGGTATCCGCGAAGGCGGCGATCACCCGGGCATCCACGGTCAGTGTCACGTGGGGACGTTCCCCGGCCACCTGAGGTCGCTTGACCAGGTCCAGCCACTGACGGCAGATCTCGCCCAGGGCATCGGCCCTCTGCTGGGCCGGCGTGCGATGGTCATCCGGGCCGGAGCGGGCCTCGGCATCGAGCACCGCCCGGATCGCCGTGAGCAAGCTCTCCCCGTTCTCAGGGTCCAGGTCCCCGTCCACGCGCACCATGCCCAGGAACGTGGTCGAGGCGTACAGGCGCCGCCGCTCGAGGAGCTTGTCCTCTCCCCGGAGGCTCTGCTCCCGCTCCACGGCCTGCCGCCAGTAGGCCACCACCTTGCTCAGGTCATGGGTGGAATGGATCTTGGCCGCATCCACCAGATGCTCCTCGGCACCCTGGAAGGCCTCTGGGTCTTCGTCACGTGCCGCCACCAGGGCCCGCACGGCCGATAGCGAGATCTCCCCCTCCTCGAGGGCCCGACGGGCGAGCGGCATCTGCTCGAGCGCCCGGGCCACCCGCACTCCCAACCGGGCCTGGCCCCATCCCACCTTGAACCGGTTGGCCAGCCACGAGGCCGCGGACAGGTAGCCGTCCCGCTCGAACAGGCGTCGGCGGTCGATCTCGGCCAGCCTGCGCAGCCGCTCGGCCTCCAGCTGCTCGATCGAGCGGTGCAGCTCACAGAAGTCCTCCTCGATCCTGGCATCGGGCAGCTCGGCCAGGACCTCGGAGCGCAAGGACTCCACGACAGAGCGGAGCTCGCTCATCCCCCTCCCTCTCGAACGTACGTTCGAACCGTAGCAGGAGGGTCTGACAGTGAATCAGTCACGTCGGCCAGAGTCGCCCGTTCGTTCAGCCCCACGGTGTGGACCTGCCCGTCGAGCCCCAGACGTCCGTGCCCCAGTACCCATCGAAGCCCGCCGTCGATCAGTCCGGTGAAAGCGAGAAGGGCGACGGCGATCGGCAGATCGAGGTCCCAGGTGGGCCCGCTCCGCACTTCCGGCACGAGCCGGATCAGAACCTCCGGAGCCTCCGGCAGCAGCCCGGAGACGACGAGGGCGGCCCGGATCCGATCGGCGGCGGTGCGCGCTCGGTCTGCCGGCAGACCGAGGATGAGCAGGCCGGTCCGCGATGACGTGTCCTCCACCTGCACCTCGATGAGCCGATCGCCCACCGACCCCCAGACCCGCACCGGCTGGCCTCCTCGATCGGCGGGGGAGGAGGCTCCATCAGGCTAGACGGGCCCTCCGACACGGTGTCGGCCGCGCTCCGTATAGTGATGCCCGTCACAGCAACGGGGGCGCCGAGGGTGGACAACTTCCAGGAGAAGGTCGCGTTCATCTGGTCGGTCGCGGACCTCCTCCGGGGCGACTACAAGCAGTCCGAGTACGGCAAGGTGATCCTGCCGCTGACGGTGCTCCGCCGGCTGGACTCGGTGCTGGAGCCGACGAAGCAGCAGGTCCTCAAGCGCTACGAGGAGCTCCAAGGGCGGCTCGAGAACGTCGACCCCGTGCTCACCCAGATCACCGGGCACGGCTTCTACAACACCTCGCCGTTCACGTTCCGGACCCTGCTTGACGACCCGTCGAACGTGGGGGAGAACCTCCGCAGGTTCATCCTCGGGTTCGACCAGGGCACGCGGGACGTGATCGCCAAGTTCGAGTTCGAGGCGCAGATCCGCCGGCTGGAGCGCTCGAACCTCCTGTACAAGGTCGTCGCCAAGTTCTGCGACATCGACCTGCATCCCGACCGCGTCTCGAACCTGGAGATGGGCTACGTGTACGAGGAGCTCATCCGCCGCTTCTCCGAGCTCTCGAACGAGACTGCCGGCGAGCACTTCACGCCGCGCGAGGTCATCCGGCTGATGGTGAACATCCTGTTCGCGAACGACCACGAAGCGCTCACCAAACCCGGGATCGTCCGAACCCTGTACGACCCGGCGTGCGGAACGGGCGGGATGCTCTCGGTCGCCGAGGACCACCTGCGCGAGCTGAATCCCGGGGCGACGCTCCGCGTCTACGGACAGGAGTTGAACGCGGAGACGTACGCGGTCTGCCGCTCCGACATGATGCTGAAGGGGCAGGACGCCTCGAACATCTTCTTCGGCAACTCGTTCACCGAGGACGGGCTGCCGGACATGACGTTCGACTACCTGCTGGCGAACCCGCCGTTCGGCGTGGAGTGGAAGAAGGTCGAGGAGCGGGTCCGCGAGGAGCACGAGAAGCTCGGATATCAGGGCCGGTTCGGCGCGGGTCTGCCCCGGATCAACGACGGGTCGCTGCTTTTCCTTCAGCTCATGATCTCGAAGATGAAGCCGCCGGTGAAGGGCGGCTCGCGCCTGGCGATCGTGTTCAACGCCTCCCCGCTGTTCACCGGGGCCGCCGGGTCCGGCGAGTCCGAGATCCGCCGCTGGATCATCGAGAACGACTGGCTGGAAGCAATCGTCGGGCTGCCGGACCAGCTCTTCTACAACACGGGGATCTCCACGTACTTCTGGGTGCTCACCAACCGCAAGTCGCCCGAGCGCAAGGGGAAGGTCCAGCTGGTCGACGCGCGCGAGCTGTGGACGAAGATGCGGAAGAGCCTGGGGGAGAAGCGGAAGCAGATCTCGCCCGAGCAGATCGACGAGATCACGCGGCTGTACGCGGAGTTCCGCGAGGGCGAGAGGGTCAAGGTCTTCGACAACCGCGACTTCGGCTACCGCCGGATCACGGTGGAGCGGCCGCTTCGCGTCCGGTGGGAGGTCAGCGACGAGACGCTCGCGGCGCTCCGGTCGTCGAAGGCGGTGGGGAAGCTCGACGAGAAGGAGCGTGAGCGGGTGCTCTCGGCCGTGGAGGGCCTTCGGGGGACGTCCGCCACCGAGCGCGAGGCGTTCGTCGAGAAGGTGCGAGCGGTGTTGAACGGGCCGAGAGCGCTCGAGAAGGCCGTGCTCGACGCGGCGATGGTCCGCGACCCCGATGCGCCGGTCGTGACCGGCAAGAAGGGCGAGCCCGAGCCAGACCCCCACCTCCGCGACTACGAGAACGTGCCGCTCGCCGAGGACGTCGACGAGTACGTGCAGCGCGAGGTGTTCCCGTTCGTGCCCGACGCGTGGATCGACGGGTCGAAGACCAAGATCGGGTACGAGATCCCGTTCACCCGGTACTTCTACACGTACGTGCCGCCCCGGCCCCTCGAGGAGATCGATGCCGAGATTAAGCAGCTCGAGCAGGAGATCCTCGCCCTCCTCCGCGAGGTGACGGAGTGAGCAAGGTCGAGACTCGGCCTCTCCGCGCGTTCGCCGATGTGCAGCTCGGGCGTATGCGCTCTCCTGAGCAGGCAGAGGGACCGTTCATGGTCCGTTACCTGCGGGCCGCCAACGTCAAGGACGGATACCTGGATCTCTCTGATATCAAGGAGATGAACTTCACGCCCGCTGAGCAGCACATCTACTCGCTGAGAGAAGGCGATGTCCTCGTATCGGAAGGCGCCGGCAGTCTGGCCGCGGTGGGAGCATCTGCCGTCTGGGACGGGTCTCTGGACGGCGTTGTCTGCTTCCAGAACACCCTGCTGCGCCTGCGTCCGCGTCCTGCTCTCACGAGCGCTCGCTTTCTCGGGTGGTGGGCCCGTCACGCCTACGCATCGGGACTGCTCGCATCAACGGCGATTGGCGTGAACATCTACCACCTGAGCGCGGATAGAATTCGGGGTCTTCCCGTCGCGTTTCCACCCCTGGACGAGCAGGAAGCAATCGCCGACTTCCTCGACCGCGAGACCGCCCGCATCGACCGACTCGTTAGTCAGCGAGAGCAGCTGATTTCCCTGCTGGGTGAACGCCGAAGAACCGTGATCCATCAAGGAGTGGTCGGACTTCTCTCGGCCGACGTGGAGACTCACGATCCAGGACTCCCCTGGGCGCGGGCGGTGCGCAAGCCGTGGCCGGCGGTGAAGATCAAGCATGTCGCGCAACTGGGGACGGGGCATACGCCGAGCCGGGCGCATCCCGAGTACTGGGAGGAATGCACGATCCCGTGGATTACGACGGGCGAGATTCAGCAGGTTCGAGATGAGCGCGCTGAGGTCATCACCGACACCCGAGAGAAGATCAGCGAGCTCGGGCTGGTTAACTCCGCCGCCGAGCTGCACCCAGCGGGGACCGTCGTGCTTTGCAGGACCGCTTCGGCTGGCTACTCGGCAATCATGGGATCAGACATGGCCACGAGCCAGGACTTCGCGACCTGGACGTGCTCGGATCGACTCCTCCCTCGGTACCTGCTGATGTGTCTCCGTGCGATGCGCTCTGACCTCCTCGGGCGCCTTGCATTCGGGTCGACTCACAAGACCATCTACATGCCAGACATCCATGCGTTGAAGATCCCGCTACCGAGTATCAAGGAGCAGAGTGAGACGTTAGAAGGAATCGATTCCAGTCTCGCCACGATTGACCGACTATCCGAACGCGTGGAACGACAGTTGTTGGCTTTGACAGAGCACCGGCAAGCGGTAATCAGCGCCGCGGTCACGGGTGAACTCAAGGTTGAGTAGGACTGGCTTATGAAGCGCAATCCTGGAGGCGAAATGGGGAAGTCGCCGGACGCGCTGAAGAGTCCGCTCGGACTCGGCCTCGTTAATCCCACCATCGAACTCGTGACATCCGCTGGACGTTTGACGGGAGGCAAGCGCGCTCTCGACCTCGATCGAGTGCAAGTCCGCCTGAGGTCGATCCCATCTTTGAGCATCGAGTTCGAAGGGTCCACGCGTTCGGCCGATCCCGCGGTGGTGAGGCTGGCGTTCGACAGGTGGGAGCCTCGAGGTCTGTCGTTGCCTGAGTTCGCGGGCGCCGGGAGGACCTATCAAGAGACTGTCCAGCTGGGTGGCGACTTTCGGAGGTCCGTGTACCGGGTCAGAGCGCGTGGGCAGTTGCGTACGATCCGACTTGGCCGAGGGAGGAGATTCGGCAGCGCGCTCTTCCATCTGCCGAACTTCCCACACTTCGTCGGTCTGTCGATCACCGACGAGAATGCGATATGGAGGGGTCGGCTCATCCTCAACTCGAGCCCCTGGCGCGTTTGCCTGGACGCGCGTCGTGAGATCTCGGATCTGGTGTCCGGCCTCCGTGAGATGGGTGGCCACGCCTTCACGCATGTTTGCCGAATCGATCAGGGCGGTCGACCCTTCGGCCGTGCGGAGGCGGCCGAGTGCCTTGACGCGCTGCACTGGTTCCTGTCGTTCGTCGCGGGGAAGTGGACTGCTCCGATGCTCATTCACGGGCGATCGAAAGGAGGCCACGAGACGTTCCGCGAGTGGAGCGACGGACGCGTCGATCCTGGAATCGGTGGGTTCCGGTGGTGCGATGAAACGGTCTGGGCCTCCGCCCAAGAGGCGTTCGTCGGCTACATGTCTCG
Source organism: Candidatus Velamenicoccus archaeovorus (assembly GCA_041946645.1). Taxonomy (GTDB): domain Bacteria; phylum Actinomycetota; class UBA4738; order UBA4738; family HRBIN12; genus DASQQQ01. The sequence continues at coordinate 19,402 of JBHGAT010000007.1, forward strand.
TTGGTCGGACCCGGCTTGGCAACAGGGCTTGCGAGTCGCCATTGGGCAGTACATCAGTTCGAACAAGCCCAATCCGATCGAAGGCGCCATCATCTCGGCGCAGTCCGGGCTCGAGCTTCTTGCGTGGCTACACTTGGTGGAGGACCGGCGGGCAGTTAGGGCGCCAGATTGGGACCGGCGAAGAGGAGACTGGAAGATCCGTGAGCTGCTTCGTCTCGCGAAGATCGATCCTATGGTCCCTCCTGGTCTGTCTCGGCTGCTTCGTTTGAATCCATCGTGGAAGGATGGACCGGACGTCATTGCCGGAGTGAGGAACGATCTTGTGCACCCGACGCGTGCGGGTGGTCGCGTCGGATGGCCAAGCGAGGTGCTGCTTGATGCGTGGCTTCTGGCGTCGCGCTACCTCGAACTCGTTCTTCTCTTCAGCATCGGTGTAACAGGTCCGATCAGGAACCGATTGAATCCGAACGTCTGGGTCGGGTCGGTCGAGAAGCCTCCGTGGACTCCCGGAGGCCGCTCCCCGCGCGTACCGCCGCGCTACTGGTTAACTCGATACGAACCTCGCGCCCTCCGCGCGAAGCATCGCGTACGTGTTGATCCAGGGGACTCCGAGAGCCTGGCAAGCGTTCGGGATCTTGATCTTCCTCGTGCTTGCGGGCTCGTAGACCTCCTGGGTCACCGCGGTGTGCCCGTGAGCATGAGCGTGAGCCACGAGGTAGTAGTCGGCTGCTTGAAAGAACTCGTTGACGACGGCCTTGGTGAAGGGCTGCGCCTGAGCCCACTTCGCCACTTCTCTCAAGCTGTCGAGCACAGGCACATCGGGGGAGAGGAAGAAGCCACCAGCCCGGACGCGATTCCTCGTCCAATCCGACAGCTCGTCGCCGTAACCAAGGAGTTCCTGGGCAACCTTCTCGATGCTGAAGACCTTGCCGTCCGCATTGGCGTCCACCAGCCAGTCCCAGAAGGCCGGTACGATATCCAAGCCGTAGTATTGGTTCTTGGCCTGGATGAACACGTTGGCGTCGAGCAGGTAACTCATCCAGTGACGCCGAGCTTCTCAGTCAATTCGTGGAAGGTTGACAGCTTCTTGAAGCCGAGCATCTGGAACGCGTCGCGATAGAGCGTCTCGCCTTCGAGGGTGTCCGCGATGAGCGCGCGTGCGAAGCGCTTGCTCACCCGGACGGGTAGTGTGTTGTAGAAATTGCCCCCCTCGCCGCGTTCGCCTATCAGGGCCAAGACACGTGCAAGCTCCTCTTGGTAGAGGGCAGGGAAGCGACTCGGATCGATGTAGCCGGCGTCCCGGATCCGCCTGAGCACCACGAGCGTGCTCACCCTGAATCTTGCAGCCAGACGTTTGAGCTCGGATGTCAGGTCCGGCCCCTGACGGAACTCCGTGCGGAGTTCGTCGATAGGGACGAGCAGCTCGGCAGCAACGCCGTTACACCAGCGCTCGGCCGGGATGCTGGGAGTTGCATCCGGCGTGGCATCGGAGAGAGCTGTCTGCCCGAGCCACAGGTGCGCGATCTCGTGGGCAAGGGTGAAGATCTGCGCGGCCTTCGTATCCGCGCCGTTGATGAACACCACCGGCGCAAGGTCATCGACAAGAGCGAATCCCCTGAACTCGCGAGGGTCGAGTTTCCTGTGAGTGTTGCTGCCGACGACACCGTTGATCATCACCAGGATCCCCAGGTCCTCCGCTCGCTCCGTCAATCGCGTGAGTGCGGCGGTCCAGGAGTTCCCCCGGGCGGCGGCATCGAACTCGAGTGCAGCTCGGATCTCACTCGCCGCGTGAGTGACCCCATCCTCCACCGTCAGGGATCCGACGAAGGGGAGGGGGTCAGCGCCGCTTCTCAATCCGTGTTCCCGGTACCACGCCTGTCGCTGCTGGGCCTGATAGATCGTGTCGAGGAGGTCGGCGCTGGGTCGTTCGATCGCGGCATCCGTCATCGTCCGGAAGTCCGGGATCGGGAGCGGGTCGGCTGGCGGCTCCTCCAGGAGCAGGTATCCCACTGGCGTGTGTGTGGCCAGGGCGAATCGCTCGAGCTGTTTCAGCGTGGGTCGGGCGTCCTCTGCCTCCCAGGCAGGGAGCTTCGGGAACCGGTTCACGAGGTCGTCGACGTCGAGGCGGGCTCTGTCCCGAGCCCACTCGAGAAGTCCCCCCCGCACCTGGACGCGCAACACCATGGCGATATTGTGCCCGCCGCCACGACACGCTGCGGCTGATCGGCAATTCGCCTTCAGCGGGTTGGGGGGGAGGGGTTGCATCATGATGCTATGATGTCAACATGCCGAAGATTCGGACCACGCTGACGATCGACGACGAGGTGCTCCGCCAGGTCAAGGTTCGCGCCGCACGCACCGGCAAGGGCGAGAGCGAGATCATCGAGGAGGCGCTGCGGCGCGACCTTGGGCTCGATCTGCTCGAGGGCCTCTGGGCCAAGAACCGGATGGCGGACGACGAGGCGACGGCCCTGGCGGTCGAGGCTCAGCACGCCACGAGGCGCCGACGACGCTGACCGGTGCGCGCCGTCCTCGACCCGAACGTCATCATCTCGGGTCTCCTGTCGCCGAACGGCGTGCCGGCGACGCTCCTCAAGGAGTGGGAGCGGGGGGCCTTCGAGCTGGTGGTCTCGGACCTCCTGCTCGATGAGCTCGAACGAGCGCTCGCCTACCCGAAGCTCCGGAAGCACATCTCCCGGGAGGAGGCGGCCGCCGTCCTCGAGTGGCTGGCTCGATCGGCGATCGTCGCTCCCGACCCCGACGAGCCGCCGCCGGTGCGCTCGCCAGACCCGGGCGACGACTACCTGATCGCGCTGGCCGCTGCGCAGGACGCCGTGCTCGTCTCCGGAGATCGGCACCTGCTGGGGCTGTCCGGAGAGGCGCCCGTCCTGTCGCCGGCGGAGTTCAGCCGTTCCTGGCTCGCCGGCGGACCGTGACGAAGCGTGGCCTCCAGGTACGGAGGAAGCGGCTTAGGTCCCATCGAACAACGACGGGTGGTCTGCCTTCGCCGTATCCGGCGAGCCCTCGGAACCGGCGGCGGCCGGCTGCCTGAAGTGCTTCCCCAGCGTGTCGACCTGCCCCTGGTACGAGGAGCCGATCCCCTCCCCGTACAGGACGTCGGGGCGCTCGACCATCCGCTCGAACGACAGCCGGCACACGCGCTGGCGGTGCTCGATCGCGAAGGGGACATCGTGGGCCCGGACCTCGAGCGCGGCCCGGGACCCGAGGAACCGGTCCTCGGGGTCGTAGCCGAACCCCGGATCGAAGAACCCGGCGTAGTGCGTCCGCAGCTCCCCGCTGGTGGGGTCGTACGCGGTCATCTCCGCGGCATAGTCGGGAGGGATCCGGACGGCCTCCTCCGACAGCAGCAGGTAGAAGTGCTCTGGGGTCAGCACGATCCGGTCGCCCTCCTCCCGGTACACCGGATCCCAGTAGTCCTCCCACCGGTAGTGCGCGACCTTGTCCATCTCGATGGGCGGTGTGAAGTCCCTCGCCCGGTACCCGACGCGCCCGTTCTCATCTCCCCGAAGGTCGAGGCCGAGGAACAGGCCGTCGGAGACCGCCAGCCCGCTCGGCGGCACGGCTTGCCCGGCGCGGAAGAGCAGCGGCTGCTCGGCGTGCAGCGCTTCGATCTCCTCGTCGTCCAGGCGAGCCCGCCCGATCGAGAGGCGGAGCTGGTTGAGCGCGAGCCCCTCCTTCACGCGGACCGTGAAGGACAGCGGGACGATCTCCAGGTACAGCTTGCCGTGGTAGCCGGGATTGATCTCGTCGAACCGGAAGCTCTGGTCGGTGATCACGCGCGTGAACACGTCGAGACGTCCGGTGGAGCTCTTCGGGTTGGCGCGGCCCCGGACGTCCGGCGGCAGGTCGAGGTGCTCGATCAGCGGGACGACGTACGGGCGGTTGGTCTCGAGGACCGCGCCGTCCCGGCGCAGGTCGATCTCGTCGACCAGGAACTCCTTGAGCTTGACCTCCACCGGTCGCTTGTCGGGGAGGAAGCTGGAACGGATCCGGTAGGCGATCTCACCGAGTCGAAGGTCCAGGCTCGCGGGCTGGAAGCTCGAGGCGGGGATCTTGTATTCGCCTCCGTCGACGAAGCCCAGCTCGACGGCCCTCCGCAGGAGCTGGCTGGGCAGGACGCCCTTCGCACCGGGAGGAAGGCCGAGACGCGACGCGCCGGCTCCCGGGTCCAGATCCCCCTGCTTCAGCTCGTCCGCCATCACGCTCCCGCCACACGCGTGGACCGCGCTAGCTTAGCGAGCGCAGGAGGGCCGGTGGCTCAGCCGTTGGTGGCTCTCGGCCGGACCCCGACGGCGAGGGCCACCTGCGTGAGGTCGGAGCGCATCGCGTCCAGCGACGCCTGGAGGGTGTCGAACCGATGCTCCAACCGTTCCTCCAGGCGATCGATCCGCTGGATCAGGCCCTCGAACCGCTGATCGACGGCTTCGAACCGCCGCTCGAACCTGAGCTCCACGCCCTCGAACCGCTGATCGACGGCCTCGAAGCGTCCATCCACGGTATCGAACCTTCGATCCGCGGCGTCGAAGCGCCGGTCGATGGCATCGAAGTGCCGGTCGATGGCCTGGAAACGGCCCTTGCCGAGCCATCCCAGGATCAGCCCCACAGCCGCGACCACCGCCGCGTTGATCACGGTCCCGAGCACGTCCATCGGTCGAGATCCTCTCCGGGGGAGGAACGGCCCGTTGCCTCCTCGCGGAAGGGTAGCATCGGAGGGCGACAGGGCAGCGGGGGCGCGGATGAAGGTCACCAGGGAGATCGCGTTCGAGGATGCGATCGTCGAGTGGCTGATCGCCGAGGGTGGCTACACGAAGGGCCTCCCCACCCACTACGACCCGGCGATCGCGCTCGACACCGCCGAGCTCTTCACCTTCATCGGCGCGACCCAGCCCGACGAGTGGGAGGAGCTCGTCCGGCGGGGCGGCGGCGACCCCGATCTGGCCCAGCGGCGCTTCGTCGAGCGCCTGGCCAGGCAGATCGATGAGCGCGGCACGATCGACGTCCTGCGCCACGGGGTCGAGGACCTCGGCGTCGGGATCCACCTCGCCTCCTTCCGGCCAGCCTCCGGCCTGAACCCCGACCTCGAGCGGAAGTACGAGGCCAACCGGCTGACGGTGATCCGCCAGCTCCACTACGCGCCGGAGCACGCGAACGCACTGGACCTGACCCTGTTCGTGAACGGCCTGCCCGTAGCGACGGCCGAGCTCAAGAACCCGCTCACGCACCAGACGGTCGAACACGCCATGGCCCAGTACCGGACGGATCGGGACCCGCGCGACGCGCTGCTCGGCAGGCGTGCGGTCGTCCACTTCGCTGTGGACCCGGACCTCGTGATGATGACCACCAGGCTCGAGGGCGCGGCGACGCGGTTCCTGCCGTTCAACCGAGGCAGCGATCCCGGCGGCACCGCCTGCGGCGCCGGCAACCCACCGAACCCGGACGGCTACGCCACCTCGTACCTGTGGGAGCAGGTGTGGGAGCGGGATGCCTGGCTCGACATCCTGAGCCGGTTCGTGCACGTCGAGCCGAGCAAGCCGGGCGCGAAAGGGAGGGCGGCCCGCCGTGATGCGACCATCATCTTCCCGCGGTTCCACCAGTGGGACGCGGTCCGCAGGCTCGAGGCGCACGCGCGCGAGCACGGCCCGGGTCGCAACTACCTGGTCCAGCACTCGGCCGGCTCGGGCAAGTCGAACACGATCGCGTGGCTCGCCCACCGGCTGGCCTCCCTCCACGACCCGGCCGACCGGAAGGTGTTCGACAAGGTGGTCGTGGTGACCGACCGGCGGGTGCTCGACCGGCAGCTGCAGGACACGGTCTACCAGTTCGAGCACGCGCACGGCGTGGTGAAGAAGGTCGAGGAGTCCTCGAAGGAGCTGGCGGAGGCCCTCCGCTCGCTCGAGGCGAAGATCGTCGTCACCACCTTGCAGAAGTTCCCGTTCGTCGTGGAGGAGGTGGCCGAGCTCCCCGAACGCCGGTACGCGGTGATCGTGGACGAGGCCCACTCCTCGCAGACCGGCGAGACCGCCCAGGAGATGAAGAAGGCCCTCGCCGGCGTGAAGGTCGCCGAGGGCGAGGAGGGCGAGATCGATCCGCAGGACGCCCTGGACGCGCTGGTCGAGGCCTCGGCCCGGGCCCGTGGTCCGCACGAGAACCTGTCGATGTTCGCCTTCACGGCCACGCCCAAGGGCAAGACGCTCGAGCTGTTCGGCGAGCGCCCGGACGGGGACGGCCGCCACCGTCCGTTCCACCTCTACTCGATGCGCCAGGCGATCGAGGAGGGGTTCATCATGGACGTCCTCGAGCACTACACGACCTACGAGACCTACTTCCGCCTGGCACGGGCGGGGGAGGAGGACCCCGAGGTCTCGGTGCGGGAGGCCTCCAAGGCGATCGCCCGCTACGTGATGCTGCACCCGTCCGTGGTCGAGCAGAAGGCCGCGATCGTGGTCGAGCACGTCCACCGCTCCACCCGCCGCAGGATCGGCGGCCGGGCCAAGGCCATGGTCGTGTGCCGCTCGCGGCTGTCGGCCGTCCGGTTCAAGCTCGCGATCGACGCGTACGCCCGCGAGCACGGGTACGGCGATCTGGGGACGCTGGTCGCGTTCTCCGGGACGGTGAACGACGGTGGGATCGACCGCACCGAGCCGAACATGAACGGCTTCCCCGAGTCCCAGACCGCCGAGCGGTTCGCGTCGGACGACTACCGGATCCTGGTGGTGGCGGAGAAGTTCCAGACCGGCTTCGACCAGCCGCTGCTCCACACGATGTTCGTGGACAAGAAGCTCGAGGGTGTGAACGCCGTCCAGACGCTCTCGCGGCTGAACCGGATCCACCCCGACAAGGAGGACACCTTCGTCCTGGACTTCGTGAATGACGCCGAGCAGATCCAGCGCGCGTTCGCGCCCTACTACGACGTCTCGGTGGCGTTCCCGAGCGACCCCAACGAGCTGTACGACGCCTGGCGGGAGCTCGACCGGTTCGGCGTGGTTCGGTCCGGGGACGTGGAGGCGTTCGCCCGGGAGTATTTCGGCGGCGGTGACGGCGCGCAGCGGCGATTGTACGCGCTGCTCGATCCGGCCCGGGAGCGGTTCCTCGAGCTCGAGGAGGAGGACCAGGAGGAGTGCCGGACCTGGCTGAAGCGGTTCATCTCGCGCTACGGGTTCGTCTCGCAGATCCTGCCGTTGGCCGACACCGCGATGGAGAAACGCTACGCGTACTGCCGGCTGCTCCAGCGGCGGCTGCCGTCGCAGCCCTCGGGGTCGATGGACCTGGGCGACCAGGTCCGGATGACGCACCTGCGCGTGACGAAGAGCGGCGAGCACGACCTCAGGCTGGAGAAGGGCGAAGGGGTCCTGCGGGCCTTCGGCGAGGGCGGGCCCGGCGGCTACGAGGAGTTGCTGGCGCCCCTCTCGGAGCTGATCCAGCGGCTGAACGAGCGGTTCGGCGCCGACCTGTCCGAGGCCGATCGCCTGCACCTGGAAGGGATCGGCGCCGACATGGCCGCCGACCCCGAGGTCCAGCAGCAGGCCGCGGCGAACACCAGGGAGAACTTCGGGATCGAGTTCGACAAGCGGTTCACCGACGCGGTGGCTGCACGGATGCACCAGGCGGAGGAGCTGACGATCCGGATCCTCGATCGACCCGAGTTCCGCGAGGAGGTCGTGCGGACGCTCATGCCGCGCGTCTATGAGCGGGCGCGCGTCGCCTACCAGAAGGCGTGTCCGATCGGTGAGCTCCTCGCGCGGCCGGAAGACAAGCACTTGGAGCTCAAGTCGACGCTCCGGTGGGACCTGGAGCGCGAGGAGAAGAGCCGGGTGGTCGAGTCCGCGACCATCAAGACGATCGCGGCGTTCCTGAATTCCGAGTCCGGCGGCACCCTGGTGATCGGGGTGGCGGACGACGGGGCCATCGTGGGTCTCGAGCACGATTACGCGACCTTGCACAAGCCCGGCAAGGGCGATGCGGACCGCTTCCTCCTCCACCTGAACCAGCTGGTCGAGAACGCGGTCGGCCTGGCGGCGGCGACGAACGTCACGACGTCGATCCACCGCGTCGGTGACCACGACGTCTGCCGGGTCCACGTGGAGCCGTCGGGTCACCCGGTCGAGGCTGAAGTCGCCGTCGCAGACCATCACGGACAGCTCCGCGCCGAACGGGTGTTCTACGTCCGGCTGAACAACGGGACGAAGGCGGTGGAGGATCCCCAGGAGCGCGAGCTGTACATCGCCGAGCGGTGGGGTCGCGCGTAGTCACAGGCCCACACGGGAACGGTGAATCCGACCGCCCTGATAGGATTTGCGCTGATGAGGAGCGACCGAGCCAGGACCGGGTTCGACGAGGAGGCGCTGGGCGCGCTGCCGCGCTCGGCGCCGTTCGTGGACCCGCTGCGCAAGCAGGCGTTCGAGGAGTTCCTGGCCCTCCCGATCCCCTCGCAGGAGACCGAGGAGTGGCGGTACACGGACCTGGAGGGGTTCTCGTTCGATCTCGCGCCGTTCGCCGAGGGCGGGCGGGCCGAGAACCTGGACGAGGTGCCGGAAGAGATCCTCGAGGCGGCCGGCGTGGTGGGCGAGCGGGCCGGCATGCAGATCCAGCGGAACTCGGAGGTCATGGTCACGCACCTCGACCCCGGGCTGGCCGAGCGGGGCGTGTGGTTCGGCGACCTGGACCGGGCGGCGCTCGAGCGGCCCGAGCTGGTCGAGCCGGTCCTCCACGGCCTGGTGGCGACCGATCGGTCCAAGTTCACCGCGCTCCACGCGGCCTTCCGCACCGGCGGCACGTTCCTCTACGTCCCGGCCGGCGTCGAGGTGGAGGTGCCCCTCCAGGCCATCACGTGGCTCGATGCGGACGGCGCCGCCGTGTTCCCCCGGACGCTGCTGGTCGCCGAGCAGGGCGCCGAGATCACGTTCATCGACCGCTACGCCTCCCCCGACCTCGAGCGGGCGCTCTCGGACGCGGTGGTCGAGATCTACGCCGGTCCGAGCTCGCGCGTGCGGTACGTCGCGATCCAGGAGTGGGGCACGGGGGTGACGCACCTGTCCGTCCAGCGGGCACGGGTGGACGAGGGCGCTCGCCTCAAGACCCTGGGGGTCGCGTTCGGCGGCTCGCTGGCCCGGGCCGAGATCGAGAGCGAGCTGGCCGGCGACGGCGGTGCCAGCGAGATGCTCGGCCTGTACTTCGGCGACGCCGAGCAGCACATCGACCATCGGTCGATCCAGGATCACCTGGGTTCGCGGACCTCCAGCGACCTCCTCTACAAGGGCGCGATGAAGGGCCGCTCGAACGCGATCTACACGGGGACGGTGATCATCCGGCCGGGCGCGCACCTGTGCGACGCCTACCAGACCAACCGGAACATCCTGCTGTCCGAGACGGCCCGAGCACACTCGGTGCCCAACCTGGAGATCCTCACCAACGACCCCACCCGCTGCGGCCACGCCGCGAGCGTCGGCCCGGTGGGCGAGGACGAGCTCTTCTACCTGATGAGCCGGGGCATCACCCGTGAAGAGGCCGAGCGGCTGATCCTGTTCGGCTTCTTCCAGGAGGTGCTCGACCGGGTCGAGCTGGACGAGATCCGCCAGGGCCTCGAGCGCACGATCGAGGCCGAGCTGGCGGGGGAGGGCTGAGCGTGGCACTGGTGCGGATCTGCTCCGTGGGTGACGTGCCGGCCGGCGAGGTCCGGCGGTTCGAGGTCGACCACCGCCCGGTCGCGGTGGTGAACCTGGGCGAAGAGGGCTTCCGTGCCCTCGACGCCATCTGCTCGCACGCGCACTACTTCCTGGACGAGGGCGAGGTCGACGTGGACCTGGGGACGATCGAGTGCCCCAAGCACGGCTCGACGTTCGACCTCGATACCGGCAAGCCCCGCACGCTGCCCGCCACGGCGCCGGTGGACGTGTTCCCGGTGAAGGTGGAAGACGACGACGTGCTGATCGAGATCGGGGAGAACGCATGAGCGACACGGCGGTGGCCACGGCCACGCTCGAGATCCGGGGCCTCCGGGCCTCCGTGGAGGGCAAGGAGATCCTCAAGGGCATCGACCTCGTGGTGAAGCAGGGCGAGACCCACGCCCTGATGGGCCCCAACGGCTCGGGCAAGTCCACGCTGGCCAACGTGCTGATGGGCCGGCCCGGCTACCAGCTCCTCGAGGGCGAGGTCCTCTTCAAGGGCGAGGACATCACCGGACTGGCGGCCGACAAGCGGGCCCAGCGCGGCCTGTTCCTGGCCATGCAGTACCCGGTCGAGATCCCCGGGGTCTCGGTCGTGAACTTCCTGCGGACCGCCTACAGGTCGGTCAAGGGCGACGAGATCTCGGCGCTCGCGTTCCGCAAGCACATGAAGGAGAAGATGAACCTGCTCGGCGTGGACGACTCGATGGTCCAGCGCTACGTCAACCAGGGCTTCTCCGGCGGCGAGAAGAAGCGGAACGAGATCCTCCAGCTCGCGGTGCTCGAGCCCGACATCGCCGTGCTCGACGAGACCGACTCGGGGCTCGATATCGACTCGCTGAAGCAGGTGGCGACCGGCGTGGCCCAGCTGATCGGGCCGAGCCTGGGGGTCCTGCTGATCACCCACTACCAGCGGATCCTGAACTACATCACCCCGGACTTCGTCCACGTCATGATGGGTGGGCGTATCGTCGAGTCGGGCGGCAAGGAGCTGGCGCAGGAGCTCGAGGAGAAGGGGTACGAGGGCATCCGGGCCGAGCTCGGTCTGGAGGCGGACGCGGACGAGGCGTGAGATGAGGAGGGGAACGATCCGATGTCGGTGACCCAGGAGCGCTCGGCAGGTCTGGACGTTGCCCGCGTCCGCCAGGACTTCCCGATCCTGGCCCGCAGGATCGGCGGCAAGCCCCTCGTCTACCTCGACAGCACCAACACCGCCCAGCGCCCGCGCCAGGTGATCGACGCCGAGCGCGAGTTCTACGAGCAGCACAACGCCAACGCCCACCGGGCGATCTACTTCCTCGGCGAGGAGGCCACCGATCTCTACGAGGGCGCCCGGGCCGCGACCGCCCGGTTCCTGGGTGCGTCCGAGCCCGAGACGATCGTGTTCACCCGGGGGACGACCGAGTCGATCAACCTGGTCGCCCACGCCTGGGGGCGGAAGTTCCTGAAGGAAGGGGACGAGATCCTCCTCACCGAGATGGAGCACCACTCGGACATCGTGCCCTGGCAGTTCGCCGCTCGGGACACGGGCGCGGTCCTCCGCTACATCGGCCTCACCGACGAGGGCCTGCTGGACCTGTCGAACCTCGAGCAGCTGCTCACCGAGCGCACGAGGATCCTCTGCGTGACCGGGATGTCCAACTCGCTCGGCACGATCACCCCGCTCCCGCAGCTGATCGGGGCCGCCCACGCCGTGGGGGCGCTCGCGCTGGTGGACGGCGCGCAGCTGGTGCCGCACCGGGGGGCCGACGTCACGGCGCTCGACTGCGACTTCCTGGCCTTCAGCGGCCACAAGATGCTCGGCCCCACCGCCTCGGGGGGGCTGTACGGCAAGCGCGAGCTCCTCGAGGCGATGGACCCGTTCCTCGGCGGCGGCGAGATGATCAACGAGGTCTTCCCCGACCACTCCACCTTCAACGACGTGCCCTGGAAGTTCGAGGCCGGCACGATGAACGTGGCGCAGGAGGTCGCGTTCGGGACGGCCATCGACTACCTGGAGGGCCTGGGGATGGGCAACGTGGCGGCCCATGAGGAGGAGATCACCGCGTACGCGCTCCGTCGCCTCCAGGAGGCCGGGGCCACCGTGTTCGGCCCCACCGACGTGGCGGTCCGGGGCGGCGTGGTGTCCTTCTGGTACCGGGACGTCCATCCGCACGACCTGGCCACGATCCTCAACGAGGAGGGCGTGGCGATCCGGGCCGGGCACCACTGCAACCAGCTGGTGATGCGCCGGTACGGCGTGCCGGCCACGGCCCGAGCCAGCTTCTACGTCTACAACACCCTCGAGGAGGTCGACGTCCTGGTGGCCGCCCTGGAGCGGGCGGAAGACGTGTTCGGCTCCTAGCATTGGTACCGTAGGGCCGGCCGGCGGAGGGACGACGTGGCGCTCGACGACATCTACAAGGAAGTCATCCTCGACCACTACAAGAACCCCCGGAAGGGCCAGGGATGCTCGATCTCCCAGAGCTCGGCGTCGATGATGACCGAGGCCGTGACCGGCAAGACCGTCGATCAGGCCGGCGAGATGATCCGCGGGTTCCGCGGCATGATGGCCGGCGAGGTGGACCCGAGCGAGGACGACTTCGGCGACCTCGTCGCGCTCAAGGGCGTCGTGAAGTACCCCATCCGGATCAAGTGCGCCGTCCTGGCCTGGGACGTGCTCCAGGAGGCCCTGGGGGCCGAGCAGGGGCAGGCCGCCGGCGCGGCCGCCCACTGACCGGGACGGGCGACCGGGAGCGACGCGCGTCGGCGGCCGGTAGGCTTCCGGCCGTGCGGGGCAGGGCGGTCATCGGGGGTGGGGCGCTGGCGGCCGCGGCGGTCCTGGTCGTGTGGATGGCCTCGTCGGGGGCGCCGTCGGCTCGGGCGCAGGCGGTCGAGCGCATCCTCCGCTACGACGTGACGATCCACGTGGATCGCGACGACTCGGTCGTGGTCCGGGAGACGATCGTCTACGACTTCGGCTCCGAGCCCCGGCACGGGATCTTCCGCGACGTCCCGACGACGCTCCGGTACGACGACACGTTCGACCGGGTGTACCCGCTCACGGTCATGTCCGTGACCGGATCGCCGGGGACCCCGGTCGGATACACGACCGACGGCGTCGAGGGAGGCAAGACCCGGGTCAAGATCGGGGATCCCGACCGGACGATCACGGGGCGGCACACCTACGTGCTCACGTATCGGATCGAGCACGCCCTGAACGGCTTCCCCGACCACGACGAGCTGTACTGGAACGCGATCGGGCCCGAGTGGCAGGTGACGATCGAGCGGGCCACGGTGCGCGTGGACGCGCCGGGCGCGATCGAGCGGATCGCCTGCTTCTCCGGTCCCACCGGCTCCACCCTGCCCTGCGGCGCGGCCAGGCTCCACGGGGGCGTGGCCCGGTTCGGCCAGGACCAACTCTTCCCGTACCAGTCCCTCACGGTGGTGGTCGGCCTGCCCAAGGGTGTCGTGGCCCCGCCCCACCCACTGCTCGAGGAGCGGTGGTCGCTCCGGCGGGCCTTCCGGGTGGACCCCCCGATCGTCGCGGGGTCGGCGGCCCTGCTGGTCGCGGTGCTGGTGGGCCTGGGGGCCCTCCTGTGGCGCACCGGTCGGGATCGCCGGTTCATCGGGTCCGAGGTGGACGTGGTGATGGGCGCACCGAAGGGCACGCCCGACCGCGCGGTCCCGCTGTTCGAAGGGGGGGCGGCGCCGGTCGAGTTCGCCCCGCCCGAGGACCTCCGGCCGGGCCAGATGGGCACCCTGCTGGACGAGGCGGCCAACCCCCTGGACGTGACGGCCACGATCGTCGACCTCGCCGTGCGGGGCTACCTGGTGATCGAGGAGATCCCCAAGGAGCACTGGTGGGGCAAGCCCGACTGGACGCTGCGGCGCAAGGCTCCGGCCGACGAGGCGCTCCTGGCGTACGAGCGCTCGCTGCTGACCGGGCTGTTCGAGGGCGGGGACGAGGTCCGGCTGTCGTCGCTCAAGGCCCGGTTCGTGGACCGGCTCCGCAAGGTCCAGGACGCCCTGTACCGGGACGCCGCGGCCGAGGGCTGGTTCGTGGGACGTCCCGACACGGTGCGGGCGCGATGGCGCGCGCTGGGGATCGGCACACTCGTCGTGGCGGGTGGGCTCGAGTTCGCCGCCGTGCGGTGGACGCATCTGGGGTGGGTGCCGGTGCCCGTGGTGCTCGGCGCGCTCCTGCTCACGATCGGCGCCGGGCGGATGCCCCGCAGGACGCCCAAGGGGACCGGGCTGGTGCGCAGGGTCAAGGGGTTCCGGACGGTCATCGCCACCGCCGAGACCCACATGGCCCGGTGGGCCGAGCAGGAGAACGTGTTCACGCGGTACCTGCCGTACGCGATCGT
>JBHGAT010000070.1:0-7569 GCA_041946645.1 Candidatus Velamenicoccus archaeovorus
CTCGAACCCGCGACCCCCACCTTGGCAAGGTGGTGCTCTACCAACTGAGCCACGTCCGCACTCGCCCCGGAGGGCACACCCGAGTCTAGGTGGCGGGGGCCGCGCCTTCAACCGGCGGGAAACGCGGGTCGGTCGAGGTGGGCTCGAGGGTGGGCGGCCGAGCCTCAAGGGGTGTGGGACCTGCGTCGATGGTGCAGGAGCACCGACGTCGCGGCCCCATGAAGACGACCATCACCGCAGCGCTCACGATCCTGGCCGGCCTGGCCCTGGCCGTGGTCCCGGCCGGCCCGAGCTCGGCCGCGACCTCCTTCACGTTCTACGGGGGAGGCTACGGGCACGGGCTCGGCATGTCCCAGTGGGGCACGTACGGGCTGGCCCGGGCCGGGTGGTCCCACCAGGAGATCCTGACCCACTACTACTCGGGCACCGAGGTGGGGCCGGTCGAGGGGCCGAAGACGCTCCGGATCGGCCTCCTGCAGGGCGCGGGGCGGGTCACGCTCGAGGCCGAGGCAGGTCCGGTGGAGCTCCGCCAGGACGGCCCGGCCGGACCGCTCCTGGCCTCGATCCCCGCCGGGCAGCGGTGGACCGTCGAGGCCTCGGCCACGTCCTTCCGGATCCTCGGCGCGGCCGGGGCGACCGGCGCGACCGGCCCGGCGGCGGCCGAGATCGCCACCTCGTCCAGCCCGAAGATCGCCGTGCGGTACAAGCCGCTCGGCTCGAGGGTGCGGATCGCCGAGAGCGGCCACGCGTACGCGCGCGGGTACCTCCAGCTCGCGCTCTCCGCCCCGTGCGACGGCTGCGCCCCGGTGATCCGCGCGGTGGCCATCCTGGCTCCGCAGGCCTACCTGTACGGGTTGGGCGAGGTGCCGAGCTCGTGGCCGATGGAGGCCCTCGAGGCCCAGGCCGACGCCGCCCGCAGCTACGCCTTCAACATGGTCGCCCGGGCCGGGCAGCATCGGGCCGGCTGCGACTGCGCCCTCTACGGCGATCCCCGGGACCAGGTCTACGTGGGCTACGACAAGGAGGCCGGCACCGACGGTCGGCGATGGGTGCGGGCGGTCGACGCCACGAGAGGCGAGGTCGTCCTGTCCGGCGGGCAGCCCATCCCGGCCTTCTACTCGGCCTCGAGCGGCGGGTACACCGAGGACAACGAGAACGTGTGGGGCGGCACGCCGCTCCCCTACCTCCGCGGCGTCTGCGACCCCGGCGACTACACCAGCGCGAACCCGTACCGCACATGGGTGGTCGGGCCACTCTCCGCGGCCACGGTGACCTCGCGCCTGCGGCCGTGGACCGGCGACATCGGCACCGTGACCAGGTTCGGCCGGACGGTGCGCGGCGTGTCGGGGCGGATCGAGACGGTGGTCGTCGAGGGTTCGAGCGGGAGCGCCACGATCACGGGCTCGGAGCTCCGGTCCGGGATCGGCCTCCGCGACGACCGCGTGTGGATCAACAGCGACCGCCTGGTGCGCGGGCCCATCCGGAGCGCCTACGACCGCCTGATGTGCGCCCCGGGGCTGCCCGAGGGGCCACAGGTGAGGCTCGAGGGCGGCGCCCGGCAGCGGTTCGCCCAGGGCGCGATCTACGTGAACGCGGCGCGTCACCTCACCGTCTGGCTCTCGGGTCCGGTGCAGGAGGCCTACGTGGAGGCGGGGCAGGCCGGCGGCGCGCTCGGCCTGCCGGCCTCGGCGGTCGTGCGGCTCACCGAGGGTCCGGGGTGCGACACGCAGGTCTGCGACCGGGCGCTGTTCGAGCACGGACGGATCTACTTCAAGGCCTCGACGGGCGCCTGGCCCTTGTTCGGCCGCGTCCTCGAGTTCTTCCTGGCGCACGACGGCGTGCTGGGCCGGCTGGGCTTCCCCACCTCCGGGGTGAGCACGGCGCCCGACGGCGGGACCTCGGCCGCGTTCGAGGGCGGCGTGGTGACCTGCCCGCCCGCGGGCCGCTGTACCCGGACCGCGGCCTAGCCGGTCCCGGTCGACCCGAACCCGCCCTCGCCCCGCGTCGACGCCGGGAGCTCGTCGACCCAGGCCGGCCGGACCTCCGGGACGGCCACCACCACCAGCTGGGCGATCCGGTCGCCCCGGGCGATCCGCACGGCGTGGTCGCGGTCCAGGTTGACCACCGCGCAGATCACCTCGCCCCGGTAGCCGGCGTCGATCAGCCCGGGCGCGTTGGCCATGGTCAGCCCGTGCTTGGAGGCCAGCCCCGAGCGTGGGAGCACCAGGCCCGCGTGTCCCTCCGGGATGGCCACGGCGATCCCGGTGGGCACCAGGGCCCGTCCGCCCGGGGGGACCTCCAGATCGACGGTCGAGCGCAGGTCGAGCCCGGCGTCGCCGGGATGCGCCCGCGCCGGGAGCTCGGCGTCGGGGTCCAGGCGCTTGATCGGCAGGTCCATGGGCGCGGGGGCCGATGGGGGCGGGCCGGATCGACCGGCCCGCCCCGTCACCTTCGTCACGAGCAGCCGCTGGTGGAGCCGCAGCTCGGGCAGACGTAGCACGAGCCGGCCGGCTGCATCTTGGAGCCGCACTGGTAGCACAGCGGCGCGTCGGCGGCCCGCGTCTCGGGCCTGCCGCCGAGCTCGATGGGCTGCCGGGCCGGAGCCGCAGGTGCTGGCGGGGCCTCGGCCGCCGGGGTGGGGGCGTCGGCCGCCGGGTTCGGGGCGGTGCCGCCGTTCAGCTTCTCGGCCGCCTCGAGCGCGGCGGACTCCTTGCGCTCGGCGATCGACCAGATCCCCAGCTGCTCCCGCTTGTCCTTGGGCAGGTGGTCGAGGGCCAGCCGGCGGAACACGTAGTCCACGATCGACGTGGCGAACCGGATGTCCGGGTCGTTGGTCATCCCCGACGGCTCGAACTTCATGTTGATGAACTTCTGCACGTACGTCTCGAGCGGAACGCCGTACTGCAGGCCGATCGAGATGGCGATCGAGAAGGCGTCCATGATGCCCGAGAGCGTCGAGCCCTGCTTGGACGTCTTCAGGAAGATCTCGCCGATCCCGTCGTCGGGGTACGAGCTGGCCGTGATGTAGCCCTCGGCGTCGCCCACCTCGAACTTGGTGGTGATGGAGGGACGGCTCTGGGGCAGCCGCTTGCGCACCGGCACGGCCAGCTCGACGGGCTCGGACGCCGCCCGCTTGACCTTCTTGTCGGCCGACAGCGGCTGGGCCACCTTGCAGTTGTCACGGTAGATGGCCACGGCCTTCAGCCCGAGCCGCCAGCTCTCCACGAACAGCTGCTCCACCTCCTCGACCGTGGCCTCCTCCGGCATGTTCACGGTCTTGGAGATGGCCCCCGAGATGAACGGCTGCACCGCGGCCATCATCCGCACGTGCCCCATGTAGTGGATCGCCCGGTCCCCCATCGACGTGTCGAACACCGGCTCGTGCTCCGGCCGGATGTGCGGAGCGCCCGCCACCGAGTTGTGCTCGCCGATGTAGGCGACCACGTCGTCCACCTCCTTCGGCGAGAGCCCGAGCCGCTCGAGCGCGCGGGGGACGGTCTGGTTGACGATCTGCATCGTCCCCCCGCCGACCAGCTTCTTGGTCTTGACCAGGGCCAGGTCGGGCTCGATCCCGGTGGTGTCGCAGTCCATCATCAGCCCGATCGTGCCGGTGGGCGCGAGCACGCTGGCCTGCGCGTTGCGGTACCCATGCTGCTCGCCCAGGGCGATGGCCTCGTCCCAGGCCTGCTTGGCCGCGGACAGCAGCGC
Source organism: Candidatus Velamenicoccus archaeovorus (assembly GCA_041946645.1). Classification (GTDB taxonomy): domain Bacteria; phylum Actinomycetota; class UBA4738; order UBA4738; family HRBIN12; genus DASQQQ01. Next base: position 3,709 of record JBHGAT010000070.1, read on the forward strand.
CTCGGGCACCAGGTCCCCGTCGATCGCGTCGGCCGCCGCCCGGTGCTTGCGCATGACGCGGAGCATCGCGTCGCGGTTGGGCGGGAAGCCCGCGAACGGCCCGGTCACCTCGGCGATCCGGGCGCTGGTCCGGTAGGCCCAGCCGGTCATCAGGGCGGTGATGGCGCCGGCCCAGGCCCGCCCGCCGTCCGAGTCGTACGGCAGTCCCCTGGCCATCAGCAAGGCGCCGAGGTTGGCGTAGCCCAGCCCGAGCTGGCGGAAGGCCCGCGCGTTGCGGGCGATCGACTCGGTCGGGTAGTCCGAGTTGCCGACGATGATCTCCTGCGCCGTGAACACGACCTCGACGGCGTGGCGGAACGCGGCCACGTCGAAGCTGCCCTCGGCGTCGAGGAACTTCATCAGGTTGAGCGAGGCCAGGTTGCAGGCCGAGTTGTCCAGGTGCATGTACTCGCTGCACGGGTTGGACGCGTTGATCCGGCCCGATGCGGGGCACGTGTGCCACTCGTTGATCGTGGTGTCGTACTGCATCCCGGGGTCGGCGCACTCCCACGCCGCCTGCGCGATCTCGCGCATCAGCTCGCGCGCCCGGACGGTCTCGAGCGTCTCGCCGGTGGTGACGGCCTTGAGCTTCCAGTCGCGGTCGTCGAGGTAGGCCTGCATGAACTCGTCGGTCACCCGGACCGAGTTGTTCGCGTTCTGGTACTGGATCGAGTAGCTGTCCTTGCCGTCGAGGTCCATGTCGAACCCGGCGTCGCGCAGCGCCCGAGCCTTCTTCTCCTCCACCGCCTTGCACCAGATGAAGTCCCGGATGTCCGGATGGTCGGCGTTCAGGACGACCATCTTGGCGGCCCGGCGGGTCTTGCCGCCCGACTTGATCGTGCCGGCGCTGGCATCGGCGCCCCGCATGAAGCTCACGGGCCCGGAGGCGGTGCCGCCGCCCCCGAGCGACTCCTTGGACGAGCGCAGCCGGGACAGGTTGATGCCCGAGCCCGACCCGCCCTTGAAGATGGTCCCCTCCTCCACGTACCAGTTGAGGATGGAGCTCATCGTGTCGTCGACGGAGAGGATGAAGCAGTTGTGCACGCGGAGGTTGCCCGAGAGGTACTCGCCGCTCTCGGTCTGGATGTCGTAGACCTCCATGGGCCCGAGCTCCTCGATCCGCTGGATCTCGAGCTGCTTGACGTCGCGCGTGGTGCGACCCACGCGGTCGAGCGCCATCTCCAGCCGATCGGCCTTCCGCGGGTCGAGGAAGCCGATCTCCTCAGCGAACGTGACCTGATCGCCCACGTGGCCGATGCTCAGCGACCAGCAGCCCTTCCGGTCCGGCCGGGTATCGGCCTTGAACCGGACGCGGGAGAAGATGCCGAACCTCGCCAACAGCTGCTGGATCCCGCGGACGAGCTCCCCGGAGACCATGTCGAGACCGACCCGTGCCGACGAGCCTCGGACGGACACGTAGCCCTTGGCCTGGAACAGACTGCGCAGGTAGGCGGCCACCGCCGGCAGCGGCGCCGTGAACAACCGCTGCGGAACCCGCATGTCGACGCCGCGCGGGAGCAGGTCCCACCTGTCCACGAACCCCTGCAGCGCGTCCCCGTACAGCCGCACCCGTCGGCGGTCCAGGGACCGATCCTGCGTTCCCACGCTCCGCTCGTGCCGGTGCACCCCAGGGAACACGCTCTCGATCGCGTCCACGACCCACGCGTGCTCCCACTCGTTCACCGTCAAGGCTTCGATCGTCAGGGAGCGGTTGGTCCCCTCGGACCGGCCCACGAACCCGTCGGACTGGAGCCATCCGGCAAGCGCGGCCTCGAGGATCTCCCCGCGGCCGACCTCTCCCTCACCGAACGCGTCACGCCGGTGCCACTCGAGGCGGTCGCCCGGGCGAAGCCGACCAGCCTCGACGAACCGGCCGGACCCCCGGCCGGAGCTCCTCCAGACCAGGTGGTCGGCGGTCACGTCGAGCGCGTGCCCGGACCTGGTGTGGATGCGGAGCACGTCCTTCACGCCGTTGGACTTGACCGCCACGATCCGGGTGATGCCACCGGCGTCGTAGACCTTCTCTCCCACGGCGTCCCGCTCGACGAGCTCCCCGATCCGGACGAGACCGGCCGGGGTGCTCACGAGGGAGTCGTAGGGCTGGCACGCGCTGCACTGCTGGGGGGTGTTCGGCACGCCCACGTTGAACCAGACCGGCGAGTTGAACGCGGCCTTCTGCGTGACCAGCAGGTGCGTGAGCTCCTCGGCGAAGACGGCCGCGTCCTGCTCGGCGGCGAAGTAGCCGTCCTTCACCCCCCACCCCCGGATCGTGTCGACGACCCGGCCGATCAGCTGGCGGACGCTGGACTCACGCTGTGGCGTTCCGAGGGGGCCGCGGAAGTACTTCTGCGCCACGATGTTGGTCGCGTTCTGGGACCAGCTCTTGGGGAACTCGACGCCGCGCTGCTCGAAGGCGTTGCCTCCCTCCTTGACGTTGGGGATGACCGCATCGCGCACGTCCCACTCGACCTCGTCGAACGGATGCACGCCATCCCTCGTGAAGTACCGCTGGAAGGTCAGCCCCCGACGGATGACCTCCACGTCCCCCTCGTTCCTCGCCACAGGGAGAGCCCCCTTTCCGCACCGCTCCGTGGGGAAGTGTCGACCGTGGAACTACAGCCTTGGGATTCTGCACCCGGTGGACCGGGGCGTCAAGGGCATCCGACCGGACATCTAGTGGTTCGGTGGTCCCTCGACCACAAGATATTGTACCCGAGACGCCCGCGGGAGGTCAGCGTGGCCGGGGCTTGGCGGGCACCCGCTTCTGCAGGAGCTGGCCCAGCTCGCGCTCGAAGTCGGTGACCTCCTGGAAGTCCTTGTAGACGCTGGCGAACCGGATGTAGGCGACCTGGTCGAGCTTCCTGAGCTCGGTCAGCACGTCCAGGCCCACCTGCTGGGAGGTGACCTCGGGGCCCCGGCGCCGCAGCCGCTCCTCGACCCGCTGGACGACGCGGGCGACCTGCTCCTCGGTCACGGGGCGGTTCACGATGGCCTTGCGAATCCCGGCGACGACCTTCTCGCGCAGGTAGGGCTCGCGGGAGCCGTCGCGCTTGTGGACCACGAGCCCGAGCTCCTCGATCCGCTCGAAGGTCGTGTACCGACGCCCGCACGCCAGGCACTCGCGACGCCGCCGGATCGCGGCGCCCCGATCGGCCGGGCGCGAGTCGACGACCTTGTCCTCTCCGTGTCCGCACCAGGGACAGCGCATCCGCATCACCACAAGATGTAGTGGCCGAGCGGACGGTACCCGCCAGATGTGGGTGCGTCAAACCGGTCGAGCCGAGGTACCGCCGCGAGCTGACCGCGGCCGGACCGACCGCCGGGCCGGGGCTACTCGGCGGGCACCACCAGCGTGCTGCCGGGGACCAGCGCCCCGGGCTCCACCGCGTTGGCCCGGGCGATCGCGTCCACCACCGGTCGGGGGTCCGAGCCCGGGGCGAGCGTCCGGGCGATCGACCACAGCGTGTCGCCCGGCCTGACCACGTAGCGATGCTGCGCGACCGGCACGGTCGACGACGGGGCCACGGCCGTGGCCACCGGGCCGGCCAGCACGGCGCCGAGCGCCACGCCGACCGCCGTGGCGGCCATCCTCCGTCTCCGAACGCGTGTTCGACCCATCCCCCCCATCCTAGCGAACGTACGTTCGCCGTCAAGACCGAACATATGTTTGAATCGTTCCGCCTTCCGTGCTACCGTGCCGAGCCTAGGAGGGGGGTCTGACAGCGAGCCCGGACCGCCCTCGGCCGGGCCCGGACCGCCGTCAACGAGGAGCGACCATGGACGAGCTGACCAGCAGGCAGCGCAGGATCCTCGAGTTCATCC
>JBHGAT010000071.1:0-7527 GCA_041946645.1 Candidatus Velamenicoccus archaeovorus
AACGCTGCTGGCCGAGCAGGACGACGTGCGTGTTCAGAATGACGGTGCTCCCCGTGGGTGCCTCCAGCGACGATGTGCCCACCACGCCGGTGTGGCTTTCCACTTGAGCGGCCCCTCGGGGAGCGACCGTCAGGCGATGTCGCTTGATAGGAGCGCGACCTTCGGGGCCAACGCACGTGTGCGCACCGCCTGACCCATTGTCGTCGATCGGGGGAAGGAGGCGGTGTGGCGGTTGCTGGGATCGACTCACACAAGGACACCTTGGCGGTGGCGGTGGTCGATGGGCAGGGGCGGGAGCTCGGCCGGGTCGACGCGGAGAACTCGCCTTCGGGTCACCACCGGCTCGTCGGTTGGCTCGCGAAGTTCGGGCCGGAGCGGGTCGGGATCGAAGGCTCAGGATCGAACGGACGGGTTGTTGCTCTTTGCCTGGAGCACGCTGGCTACGACGTGGTGGAGGTTCCGCCGCAGCTGACATCGCAGGCCCGGCGGCGTCAACGCACGCAGGCCAAGTCCGATCCGATCGATGCTCTGCTGATCGCTCGGATCACGCTCCGAGAGCCAGATCTGCCCAAGATCCGTCCGGACGGCGAGCTCGAGGACCTGCGGGTCCTGGTGCGGCACCGGCGGGAGCTGCGGGCCGAGCGCAACCGGATGGCCAACCGGCTCCACGCCGACCTGGAGCAACTCCATCCCGGCTACCAGCAGTGGATCGGCCGGCTCACGAGCGAACGGAACCTCGACCGAGCCCGAAGGCTCCTGGCCGGCGACGATCGGGTGCGCGCTCGGGTTGCCCGTCAGCGGGTGGCGAGGCTGCGACAGTTGACCAAGCAGCTCGATGAGATCACCCAGGAGATCCGCGGGCTGGGTTCGGCGTTCAAGACGGGGCTCACAACGATCCCAGGCATTGCCGAGCTCTCGGCGGCCGAGCTTCTCGCCGAGATCGGGGACGTCGCTCGGTTCCGAACGAAGGCCCAGTTCGCGATGGCCAACGGGACCGCGCCCCTTCCGGCGAGCTCCGGGCGGACCGAGCGGCACCGGCTGAACCGAGGAGGCAACCGTCAGCTGAACCGGATCATCCACTTCGTCGCGCTCACCCAGATCTCACGACATCCTGAGGGCCGCGCCTACTACCTGCAGAAGAAGCGCGAGGGGAAGACCACCCAGGAAGCGCTCCGATGCCTGAAGCGACGCATCTCCGACCGGATCTTCAACACGCTTCGAGCCCAGCTCGCGACGCCTTCCTTGACATAGGAGCTCGAGTGGCAGGTCTCAGACCGCCGCTACTTCAGCCTCGGTTCGATGACCATGGTCGACGCGCTCGAAGGGGGTGAGGATCCTAGGGAGCTACTCGCTCAGATCGCGTGAGGAGCGAGGATGGCGGACGCTGAGAAGTCCACCACTTGACGGGACTCGGCCTCGACCGACCGCTGACACTCTCCGCCTGGAAGTTCGGGCATACTCAGCGATACGAGTAATCCATCATGTAGGCGCCGGTTCTTGCATCGACGAACACATGCATCTCGGTGTTGGGGCAAGCATCCGCCGGCTGAGGACTCTGACCTGGCAGGGTGAAGCCCCCTCCCTCCTGCCCGAAACAAAGCCCCTCGATCACCACGTCCCAGGTGGGAACATTGATCCAGAACGGGGGTCCGGTTGGATCGCCCTCAGCTGTCGTAGGCCGGTACAAAGGATCAGTGAGAAGTCCGAGAACAGGTTGAACGGATGTGGCCGTATCGATGTTGGCGTGAAGTGCTGCTACACCAATAGCGTCTTCAGCTGAAGTAGGCGGGACGTATCCGGGCGAAGGGGGCGAAAACTGCAGCGCAATGTCAGGTGGAGTGTTGGGCGGAATCGTCTCGGGGGACGCGACGACAACGGCCTGCCTATAGGTAGGGCCGGGCTGTGCCGTCGACCCTCGGCTCCCAAGGACAAGGCCCAGAGCACTTGCCGCGATCGCTGTACCGACCCAGATTAGTCGTTTCATCGGGGATTCCTCTCAACCTTCATCGTGCGATAGGCTTCGTCCAAATCTCAAATGTCGAACTTGACGTGCTCTGCCAGTGGTAGGCGTAGTAGCTGTCGCTGCACCCAGAACCACCCTCCTGTCGGCACTCATCAATGGATGAGGGCACGTACCAGCCCCCTGAGTGGTTCCGAATCTGAATCGCGTTGAAGGTCGCAGGCTTCGTGTCAAGGCCGGGTATGTCACTCGTGTGGTCGTTGACCTCACCAGCCCAGGCAGCAGCCGAGCCTCCCCATCCCGCGCTTGAAGGATTCCAGCCGAGAGCCGCCGGTGTATGGTCGCGGCAGTTTCCTCCTCCGGCATCACAGAGGATCAGGTGAATCTGATTATCCTCGTTAGCTCCGTCCTTCCAAGTCACTTTGAACCGGTAGGCGGTTCCCAGGTTCGGGCCTTGGTCGGTGAAGTGATTCAACACCTGCGACGCCCCCGTGTACTTCTTGAAAGCGGCGAAGAACTCAAGAACGGCGCCCGGTGTGTGACGCTCGTATCCGATCTGGGCGTACCCATTGCCGTCTGTCTGTTGGAGCATCGCCCAAGCGTTGGAGAACAGCGTGTGGCCGTCCGGAGGAACCCCGGTGCAGAGGTCGTTCCTGCGGGCCATGACATCCGCCTGCGCGCCAGCCAGGAATTGGACCCCGGAGGGCGGGGACTTGAGAGCCCCATAGAGCCACTTGTCAAGGCTCCCACACGTTGTGGCGGCCTTGGCGGACGAGCCCGGAGCGAGAGTCACGAGGGACGTCAGGAACAATGAGGCACCGATCCAGCAGACCATACGCTTCACCGACAACTCCCCTCATGGCTTCTGAGCCAGTCGACCAGATATGGATTGCCTCAAAAAGCATACATCTCGATTGAACTTCGGCGCAACCCAGCCGAGCGGGAGGGGGACACGCCACCAGGGTCACCCATGGTCTGGCCATCGACCCGTGGCCTCAATGGGCGTCTGGGAGTGCGGGATAGACGCGTCGGATGTGGCCGTAGCGGGCGCCACGTCTCGCTGGATGGTGACTGCCCCAGCGACCGCTCGACCGACCGCTCGATGGATCGCTCGGCTAAACGCCGACGCTACGGCCGCTTGGTCGAGGGTTCATGAGCATCGGCGTCCCATGCAATTGCGTGATCCTGGAGCCGCTGAAGGAGCGGAAGGCGGTTCACACATCGTCCGGCCAGGTCTACCATCGAGTCTTCGTGTCGACCGAGCGGGGAGGCGATGGGCTGCTCGTACGTGAAGCCGGCGATCCCGCGGTTCCAAGAGCCTTGCCTGCCCGGAGGGGTCGTCGCCCCTGATCGCCTCCCCGGCGCGGCGGCCGGCGCTTCCCGGAGATCACCTCCAGGAACGACCACGGAGCGCGGTTGCACGCCGGCACCTGGTTCGGCTTGACTGGATGGGCCAGGATCGGATCGACCGGAGGAGGTCGGCATGCGACCCAGCCGCATCGGCATCATGCTCGCGTCCGCGTTCGTCCTCGTCGCCACGCTCACAGGGCCCTCCGTGGCGCGAGAGCCGGTCTCCTCGTCCAGCACCGGGGTGGCCCGTGTGTTCTTCCCGAACCCGGTCGCCTCCCTCCAGGACCAGTCCCTGACGGACCGGAAGGACGCGGATTACCCGGCCATCCAGCCTGCCTACGTCGAGGTGACGCTGACCAACCTCGACGGCAGCGGCTACCTGCGCGGCGACTGGGCCAACATCCGTGGCTCCACGGGTCCGCTCGCCTACTCCCCCGACGACGTGTTCCTCTACGACCGGACCGACGACCGGTTCGAGCAGGTGATGGCCTACTACTGGGTCACGCAGGCGCAGCTGTACGTCCAGAGCCTGGGGTTCGGGACCACCTACCCACCGGTCAACATGGAGTCACAGGACATCCGCATCAACCAGTACGGCGTGGACAACTCGTACTCGTGGGACAAGCACGATGTCCTGCGGTTCGGCAAGGGGGGCGTCGACGACGCGGAGGACGCCGAGGTGATCCTGCACGAGTACGGGCACGCGATCCAGGACTCGCAGATGACCCCGTTCGGCGGGTTCGGAACCTCCGAGGAGGCGGGAGCGATCGGCGAGGGGTTCGGCGACTACTGGGCGGTCACCGTCAGCGCCGTCGTCGCGCCCACGCCGGATCCGGCCTGCGTGGCCGATTGGGACTCGGTCTCCTACACGACCTCGACGCCGCACTGCCTCCGTCGCGTGGACGGGGACCTGATCTACCCGGACGACCTGAACGGGAGGGTGCACCACGACGGTCAGATCTGGTCTCGAGCGCTGTGGGACATCCGTGTGGCGCTCGGCAACGTCGAGGCCGACACGATCATCCTGGACGCGCAGTTCTCGTTCGCTCCCGACACGTCGATGCCCGCGGCGGCGGCCGCCACCGTGGACACGGCCCAGGCGCTCTACGGGAACTCCGCGGCGAACGCGGTCACGGCGGCGTTCGTGGCCCGGGGCATCCTCTGAGGCACCTCGGCGCGAGCGTGGATCCTCCATCGGCCGGTATGGGCGCTCCGTCAACCGGGACGACCGTCCGATCCGGGTCAGGATCTGGTTCCGGATCGACCGGCTCGTCGACGCGCTCGCGGCCCCTCCAAGCGCCAGAACCCCGCCGAGGGTCGCCTCCTGGGGATCCTTCGGGTCTGTCCGTGCTCCGGCTCGTCTCTCAAGGTCAGCTCCCCTTTGGGCCGGGCTCCGCGGTCTCGTCGGGAGCGGCCTGGAGCGCTCCGCCGGACCTCACTCCGAGCCGGACCCGCTGGTGACCGCCGGGGGATGTGCCGGCTGCCGATGTGAGCCAGGGGCGGTCGCCGACAGCTCGTTCGCGAGCGCCACCACCGGTCCGACCACCAACGTGGCCGGTGGGGCGATCCCCGCCGCCCTGCTCGCCCGAGCGATCGTGCCGAGGACGGAGCGGACGCAGCGCTCCCGGGCGGTCGTCGCCGATTGGATGATGGCCGCAGGCTCACCGGGCGACCGGCCCGCCCCAACGAGCGAATCGCAGACCTGCTCCAGGCGGCCCACGGTCATGAGCACCACCAGCGTGTCGGCCCGGGCGACGGCGGACCACCCGGGCTCGGCTCCGTCCGCGGCGCTCGCGGTGATCACGGCCACGCTCCTGGCGAGCCCGCGATGCGTCAGCGGGATGCCGGCGGCGGCGGGGGCGGCCACGACCGAGCTCACGCCGGGGACGACCTCGAAGGGTACCCCGGCGCGAGCGCACGCGAGGACCTCCTCCCCTCCTCGCCCGAACACATAGGGATCGCCCCCCTTCAGGCGGACCACCGTCAGGCCTCGCCGGGCACGCTCGACCAGGAGGGCATCGATGCGGTCCTGTCGTGGGTCCGGACGACCCGGTCGCTTGCCGACGTCGATGCGCTCCGCCCGCGCGGGCGCCAGCTCCAACAGCGCCGGTGCGACCAGCCGGTCGTGCACGACCACGTCGGCGCGACGGAGGGCCTGGGCTCCTCGCAGCGTGATCAGGCGCGGGTCTCCGGGGCCGGCGCCCACGAGGATCACCCGACCGGTCACGGGGAGGCCTCCGTCCCCGCCAGCCGTGCGATGAGCCTCGCACGGAGCTCCTGGGCTCGACCCTGGTCGATCAGCCGCTCCGCCTCCTCGAGATCGAGGGCGCGGTTCCACCTGCGGGAGCGCTCCGCGGCGTCCTGGACGAGCGGACGGATGGACGCACGGACGTCGCGGAGCACCTCCACCAGCTCGGCCCACCCGGGACCGAAGCGCCGGCCGAGCTCTTGCCGGAGCTTGCGAGCCAGGGCGGGCGAACGGCCACCTGTTCCGATCGCCACCACCAGGTCGCCCCGGCGGACCACGGCGGGCGCGGCGAAGTCGCAGCCCGCCACGTCGTCGATCACGTTCACGAGCACGCCACGGGCCCGAGCCTCGGCGGCCAGCCGGTCGCGTTCCCGGGGATCCGGGTCCCAGCCGATCACCAGGAGCGCGCCGTCCAGATCCGCAGGCCGCCACCGGCGACGCTCCGCCCGGATGCGTGCGTCCGACCCGAGGGCATCCACGCGCGCGCAGGGTCCGACCGTCAGGACCACCACCTCGTCGGCCCCAGCCTCCAGCAGGGCATCGAGCTTCCCCTCCTCCACTGCGCGCTCCCCGACGATCACGCAGCGACGACCGGCCGGCTCGAGCATCACGGGGTAGGCGAACCGGGGCACCCGCGCTCACCCGGTGGCCAGGCTCTCCACGACGATGCCCTCCGGCCCCAGGCCCAGGGTGAGGGAGACCCCATCCACCTCGAGCGCCAGCGTGTACCGGCCGGGGATGCGCATCGCGGCGCGGACCGAACGGAGTGGACGTCCGGCGAGACTCGACAGGGCGCGGTTCACCTCCTCGAGCGACGCGGCGAGCTCGAGGCCTCCCGGGCTCCGGCGGAGCACCGCCATCAGCGCGCGCTCCGCCTCGGCTCGGCCCTGCGCTCGAGCCTTGCCGGTCTGCAGCGCCAGCGCGCAGACCCGCTCCATGAGATGGCTCAGCTCCGAGGGCACGGTCCCCGCGCGGGCGGCCGCCGTCAACCTCCGGTAGGGGCCCGCCAGATCCTCGGGCACGGCGGCCGCGTAGGCCTCGGCCATCTCCGCCAGGGGCTCCCGCTCGTCGGGGAGGAGGTCGAAGGACCCGGCCTCGGCCGGCGTCGGTCCACGGACCGACCGGGTCACGAACCGGTCTCCCCGCCGTGGGCCTCCGCGAGGATCGCCTCGGCCTCGTGCTCGAAGCCGCCGGTCTCGATCGGGCAATGGATGCCGCATTCCTTGGGGGCTCCCTGCTCCCACCACCACCGCCCCGCACGATCGTCCTCCCCGGGAGCGATCGGTCGGGTGCAGGGGTCGCAGCCGATGCTCGTGTAGCCCTGCTCGTACAGCGGGTGGACCGGCACGTCGGCCGCTCGCAGGTAGTCCCAGACCTCCTCCTTGGTCCAGTCGGCCAAGGGGTTCAGCTTCACGATGCCCTCGTGGTCGTGGTCGAGCTCGACCTTCTTGATCGCGGCCCGCGACGCCCACTGCTCGCGCCGGAGCCCGGTGAACCACCCATCGAGCTCCCGCAGGGCCTCCACGAGCGGCCGGACCTTCCGGACGTGACAGCACAGCAGGCGGAGCGGCACCGCCCGCAGGAACGGGTCGGGGCCGTGACGGCGCACCAGGCTCTCCACCTCGAGCGCATCGGGCGTGGGCACCTCGAAGCGGGCCTCCGGGTAGCGAGCGCGGACCTCGTCGATGAAGGCGTGGGTCGCGGCCGGGAGCCGGCCCGTGTCCACGGTCAGCACCCGCACCCGGGGGTCGATCCTGGCAGCCATGTCGAGCACGGCCATCCCCTCGGCCTGCATGGCGGTGACGACCGCCACCCGGTCCCCGAACGTCTCCAGACCCCAGGCGATCACCTCCTGGGGGTCGCGATCGTCCAGCTCCACGCCGATCTCGCCGATCTCCAGGTCGTCGAAGATCACCCGCTCGGGCGTTGCCCGGGTGCTCGGGACCATCGACACGTGGCTCATCCCTCC
>JBHGAT010000072.1:0-7505 GCA_041946645.1 Candidatus Velamenicoccus archaeovorus
CATGAACAGGAAGTCGGCCCAGGCCTCGTCCGAGAGCGCGTCGGGATCGGACGGGTAGGCGATCCCGGCCTCGCCCCCGTAGCGGAACTCGATCTCGTCGCGCGGACCGCACCAGGGGCAGGGGATCAGGAGCATCGGGGCTCAGGCCTCCACGGGGTGCTCGGCGTCGAACGTCGCGACCAGCCGCTTGGGCGCCGTGAGGCGCCACGCCTCGGTCACGAGGTCGGCCACCTCCGCGCGATCGGCCTTGGCGATCCGCACGCCGATCCAGCCGCTCGGTCCCACGTAGGGAGGGACGAAGAACGCGTCCGGGTCCATCGCCACGAGCGCGTGCTGCTCGTCCGTCGTGGACTTGATCCACGCCTCGCGCTCGCCGTCGGAGAACATGACGAAGATCTTGTTCCGGACCCGGAACGTGGCGGTGTCCCAGGTCTCGCGCTCCTCGGAGTCCGGCATCGCCAGGCAGAGCTTCCGCACGGTCGCGGCGCGCATCAGCCGGCGCCCTCCGTCAATGGGCCACCGCCGCGGCCCCGTGCTCGTCGATCAGCGCGCCGGTCGTGAACCGCTCCAGCGAGAACGGTCGGGCCAGCTCGCCGGGCCGGCCGTTCGCGACCAGGTCCGCGAACACCGCCCCGGCCCCGGGGGTGGCCTTGAACCCGCCGGTGCCCCAGCCGCAGTTCAGGAAGAGGTTCTCGATCGGGGTGGTGGAGAGGATCGGTGAAGCGTCCGGGCAGACGTCGACGATCCCGCCCCAGGTCCGCAGGAGCTTGGTCTGGGCGAAGACCGGGAACAGCTCGACGGCGGCGGCCAGCTGGTGCTCGATCACGTGGAACGAGCCCCGCTGTGCGTACGAGGTGTACGGGTCGATCCCCGCGCCCATCACCAGCTCCCCCTTGTCGGCCTGGCTCACGTACACGTGGATCGCGTTCGACATGACCACGTGGTCCAGGACGGGCTCGAGCAGGACCGACACCAGGGCCTGGAGCGGATGCGACCGCAGCGGCAGCCGCAGGCCGAGCATCGAGGCCAGCACGCTGGTGTGCCCGGCCGCGGTCAGGGCGACCCGGCCCGCCCCGACGTCGCCCCGGGTGGTCCGCACGCCCGTCACCCGGTCGCCCTCGCGCAGGAACCCGGTGACCTCGGCGTGCTCGACGATGTCCACGCCGAGCTCCGAGGCCCGGGTCGCGTACGCCCACGCGACCTGGTCGTGCCGGGCGGTCCCGCCGCGGCGCTGCAGCGTGGCGCCCATCACCGGGTACCGCAGGTGCGGCGAGACGTTCACGATCGGGCAGACGGCCTTCACCTCCTCCGGCGTGAGCCACTCGGCATCGATGCCGTTCAGCGCGTTCGCGAACACCCGGCGCCGGGACGAGCGCACGTCGCCCAGATGGTGGGCGAGGTTCAGCACCCCCAGCTGCCGGAACCGCACGTCCCAGCCCAGCTCGTCCTCCAGGCGCTCCCAGAGCTTCAGCGAGTGCTCGTAGATCGCGGCGCTTTGGTCCCACAGGTAGTTCGAACGGATGATGGTGGTGTTGCGGGCCATGTTGCCGCCGGCCAGCCAGCCCTTCTCCACCACGCAGACGTCGGTGATGCCGTGGTACCTGGCCAGGTGGTAGGCGGTGGACAGGCCGTGGCCGCCGCCGCCGACGACGACCACATCGTAGGCTCGGCGCGGTTCGGCGGCCCTCCAGTACCGGGCCCGGTTCCCATCTTCGGCAGGCATGCGTCTCCGGCCGTCGCGACCCGTCCGGCGCGGGCCGCCGAGAAGCCTCCGTCGGACCGGCGCGTCCTGTCAACGTGCCCGGTGCGTCCGGCGCAACGAGCGTCCGGGCGGCCGAGCCCCGATTGACAACCTCGTCGCGCCTGCCTACGGTCCGCGGCGTCGCCCGGACCGGGACGGTGTTGCATGCAGCGGAACGGACACAAGCAGGAGCATCTACGGTCGGTAGGACGGGCCCTCCGGATGCTCGAGCTGATCGGCCAGGCCGGTGAGCTCGGCGTGACCGAGCTCGGCCGCCGGCTCGGCGTGCACAAGGCCACGGCCTCGCGGCTGGCGGCCACGCTCGCGGAGCACGGGTTCGTCGACCGCGATCCGGCCACCGAGCGGTACCGCCTCGGCTTCGGGCTGATCGGCCTGGCCGGCTCGGCCATGGCCGGGCTCGACCTGGTGCGGACGGCCCGTCCGATCCTCGAGCAGCTGGCCGAGCGCACCCGCGAGACCGTCAACCTCGGCGTGCGCTCGGGCGACGCGGTCGCGTACATCGACCAGGTCTCGGGGAACCGCTCCGTGGTGAACGTGAGCTGGGTCGGCCTGCGCACGGGCCTCCACACCACCTCGAACGGCAAGGTCCTCCTCGCCTGGATGGACCCGGCCGAGCGGGCCAGGATCATGGCCGGCCCGCTCGAGCGCGCCACGCCGCACACGATCACCGATCCGTCCGAGCTGGAGGAGCAGCTCGCGCTGGTCCGCTCCCGCGGCTACGCCCAGACCCTCGAGGAGCTCGAGGAGGGCCTGAACGCGGTGGCCGCCCCGGTCCGCCAGGGAGACGGGGAGATCGTGGCCGCGCTCAGCGTGTCGGGGCCGGCGTTCCGGATCCGCCCGGTCGATCTGCCGCGGATCGCCCGGCTGACCACCGACGCGGCCCGTGCCGTCTCGCGGCGGCTCGGCTACCGCGAGCACCCATCGACCCCCTGAATCGAGGTCCGCGAGCCAGCCGCCGGGCGCGGGGATTGAACGGCCGTTCAGTCGCCGCGCTATGCTCCGCCGCGGAGGTGAGCCCATGTACCCGATGAGCGATCAGGACCGGGCCGTCCGCGACGCCGCCCGGGCGTTCGTGGACGAGGAGCTGATCCCGCACGAGGTCGAGGCCGAGCTCCACGACGGCGAGCTCCCGCCGGCCGTGCTCGAGCGCCAGGAGCGCCGGCTGCGCGAGCTCGGGCTGTCGGCCATCAACATGCCGAAGGAGCTCGGCGGCGACGGTCTCACGATGTTCCAGCAGGTGCTGGTCTCGGAGCAGATCGGCCGGGCCACGAACGCCCTCGGGTGGGTCCTCCACACGGGTCCGCAGTGGGCCATCGGCGTGTTCACCGACGACCAGGTCGAGCGCTTCCTGAAGCCGATCGTGCGAGGCGAGAAGATCGAGTGCTACGCGATCACCGAGCCGGGCGCGGGCTCCGACGTCGACGCGATCGAGGCCACCGCCCGCCGCGACGGAGACACCTACGTGCTGAACGGCCGCAAGTGGCACGTCACGTCGTTCAACAAGGCCCAGCTCGTCTTCTTCCAGGGCCGCCTGGTGGGTGGCGAGCACGAGGGCGAGCACGCGCTGTTCGTGGTCGAGATCCCCACGCCGGGTCTGGAGCTCGTCGCGAACCCGCCCTACGCGCACACGTTCGCGCACCACCACGCGATCCTCGACTTCCACGACGTCCGGGTGCCGGCCGCGAACCTCGTCGGCGAGGAGGGCGGCGGGATGGACTTCACGTACGCGTGGTTCCGGTACGAGCGGCTGATGATCGCCGCGCGCTGCTGCGGAGCGGCCGAGCGGCTGATCGACGAGGCCACCGCGTTCGCGAAGGAGCGGGTGCAGTTCGGGCAGCCCATCATCGACTTCCAGGCGATCCAGCACATGCTCGCGGACTCGGTCACCGAGCTGTGGGCGGCCAGGCTGATGACGTACCGGCTGGCCCAGGAGTGGGACGCCGGCGAGGACGTGAAGGTCCAGCATGCCCACTGCTCGATGGCCAAGCTCTACGCGAGCGAGATGGCCAACCGCGTGGCCGACCGCGCCGTCCAGGTCTTCGGGGGCCGTGGGTACATGCGCGAGAACGTCGCCGAGCGCTTCTACCGGGAGCTCCGGGTCGACCGGATCTGGGAGGGCACGTCCGAGATCCAGCGCAACATCATCGCCGGCCAGCTGGCCAAGCGTGGCGCCGGCCTGCTCGCAGGCTGAGGACCCGGCGGAAGCGGCCGCGCCGCACCGGTGCGGCCGCCCGGTTCAGGCGAACAGGCAGGCCGCGCGCTGCCGGGCGGAGCGCGCGCCGGCGACCGGGTGCAGCCGCGGCTCGTCCGTGCGGCACTCGGCCCGCGCCACGGGGCACCGCGGGTGGAACCGGCATCCGGGGGGGACGTTGACCGGGTTGGGGGTCTCGCCGCGCAGGATCTGGCGCTCGCGCTTGCGACGCGGGTCGGGGTCGGGGATCACCGACATCAGCGCCTTCGTGTACGGGTGCTGCGGGTCGTTCACCACGTCGAGGGCCGGCCCCTCCTCGACGATCGTGCCCAGGTACATCACGGCGATCCGGTCGGCGTAGTGCGCCGCGGTCGACAGGTCGTGCGTGATCATCAGGATCGTCACGCCTCCCCGGCGGAGCTCGTCCAGCAGCGAGAGCACCCCCGCCCGGACCGAGACATCGAGCATCGAGACCGGCTCGTCGGCCACCAGGAGCTCCGGGTCGAGCACCAGGCTCGCGGCCACGGCCACCCGCTGGCGCTGGCCTCCCGAGAGCTCGTGCGGGTACCGGTCGAGGAACAGCTCCGGAGGCTGCAGGCCCACGCGCGCGAGCGCGGCCCCGACCTTCGCCGCGCGCTCGCCGGGCGAGGACGCGATCCGGTGGATCCGCATGGGCTCTTCGATCGTGTCCCGGACCGTGAACCGCGGATCGAGCGACTCGTACGGATCCTGGTAGATGATCTGGACCCGCCGGCGGAGCTCGCGGAGCTGGTCCCGGGGCACCGCCGAGATGTCGCGGCCCTCGAGGCGGATCGCCCCGGCCTGGGCGTCGACCAGCCGGAGCACCGCCTGCGCCGTGGTCGTCTTCCCGCACCCGGACTCGCCGACCAGGGCGAGCATCTCCCCACGGCGGAGCGTGAACGAGATCCCCTCCACCGCGTGGACCTCCTGCCTCGGCCGCCGGGCCAGCGTGCCGATGAGGCCGCGGGCGATCGGGTAACGCACCACGAGCCCCTCCACGTCGAGCACCACGCGGTCCGGGCCGTTCTGCTCCGCATGGGTCGCGGCGCCCGCCGGGGGCTCGGTCCCGCTCACGACACCTCCCACGCCGCCGGGTCGTTCCGGTGGCAGGCGGCCTCGTGGTCGGGCCCGAGCTCGATCATCGCGGGACGGACGCTCGCGCACGGCTCGAACGCGCGATCGCAACGGGGGGCGAACGGGCACCCCGCGATGGGCAGGTCCAGCCGGGGCGGGGCGCCGGGGATCGAGACGACCTCGGAACCGCCCGTGGGGTCGGGCACGGCGGCGAAGAGCATCCGTGTGTACGGGTGGCGGGGGTCGTGGTACAGGTCCTCGACCGGGCCCGTCTCGGCGAGGATCCCCCCGTACATCACGGCCGCCCGATCGCACACCTGCGCCACCAGGGGCAGGTCGTGCGTGACGAACACCACCGTGAGCCCGAACCCCTTCGAGAGCGACTGCAGCAGGTCCAGGATCTGAGCCTGGACCATCACGTCGAGCGCGGTGGTGGGCTCGTCGGCCAGCAGGATCCGGGGCTGGCAGGCCAGGGCCATCGCGATGGCGGCGCGCTGGCGCATGCCGCCCGAGAGCTCGTGGGGGTAGCGGTCGAGTCCACCCCGGGGGATCCCGACCAGCTCGAGCAGCTCGCCGGCCCGTGCTCGGGCCTCGGTCCCCGAGGCGATCCCGTGGAGCTCCATCGGCTCCACGATCTGGGCACCGACCGTCTGGACCGGGTTCAGGGCGTTCATCGCCCCCTGGAAGATCATCGCGATGTCGGTCCACCGGTGCGGCCGGGCGCCGTCCTCACCCTGGGCCAGGATGTCGACGCCGTCCAGCAGGACCCGGCCGGCCACCGTGGCGTTCGGCGGCAGCAGCCCCATCGTGGCCAGGATGGTCGTCGTCTTCCCGCAGCCGGACTCGCCCACCAGCCCGAACCGCTCGCCCGTGCCCACCGTCAGGCTCACGCCCTGGACGGCGTGCAGCTCGCCGCCCCTGGGCAGGTCGAACCACACGTGGAGGTCCTCGACGGACAGGAGCGGCTCGGTCACGCCTCCCCCTCGCGCAGCCGCCGCAGCCGGAAGCCCTTGGCCGCCAGGTACGAGGCCTTCAGGCGCGGGTTCAGGGTGTCTTCCAGGGCCTGGCCCATCATCGTGCACGAGAGGATCACCAGGGCCACGCACACCCCCGGGGGGACGATGGCCCACCAGGCCCCGGCCGAGACGGCGGCCGCGTCCGACGCGTTCGAGATCAGCCGCCCCCACGAGATCGCGGTCGGATCGGAGAGCCCCAGGTAGGCGAGCGCCGTCTCGTCGAAGATCGCGATCGCGATCAGCAGCACCCAGTTGGCCACGATCAGCGGTGCAACCTGGGGCAGCACGTGCCGGAAGATCGTGTGGCGGTTGCTCCCGCCGAGCGCGATCGACCGCCGCACGTAGACCCGCTCGCGGACGCTCTTCACCTGGGCGCGCACGACGCGCGCGGTCCACGTCCACAGCAGCCCACCGATCACGATGATGATGTTCCGGAGGCTCTGCCCCCAGATCGACGCGATCACGATCATCAGGACCAGGTCCGGGATAACCAGGAAGTAGTCGGTGATCCGCATCAGGATCGTGTCGGTCTTGCCCCCGTAGTAGCCGGCGAGCACGCCGACGACCGTCCCGAGGAGGACCGCCAGCAGCGAGGCCGCGAACCCGACGACCAGGGAGACGCGGCCCCCCTGCATCAGCAGGGTCACCATGTCGATCCCCGCGTCGTCCAGGCCGAGGAGGTGCGAGCCCGTGGGCGGCCCGAACGGCGCGCCGACCTTCTCGCGGATCCCGTACGGCGAGAGGGGCGGCCCCAGGACGGCCAGGAGCACGAACACCGCCAGGACGGCCAGCCCCACCAGGGCCGAGGGCCGATCCCGGAGGGCCTGCCGGATCGTCCCCCGCCGGGCCGGCGCGGCGCCCGCCTCGGCGATGCCCGGACCCTGGATCGCCGTGGTCATTCCTTGATCCTCGGGTCCAGCCGGAAGTACAGGATGTCGGCGACGAGGTTGGCCAGGACCACCGAGAGCGTGAGGAGCAGGAACGCCCCCTGGAGGAGCGGGTAGTCCCGTCCCTTCACCGCGTCGTACGTGAGCTTGCCGATCCCCGGCCAGGAGAAGACGCTCTCCGCCAGGATGGAGCCGGCCACGATGTAGCCGAGCGACAGGGCCACCATCGTCGTGATCGGCAGGAGCGCGTTGCGGAACGCGTGGCGCCGGACGATCCGCCGGTCGGGCAGGCCCTTCGCGCGGGCGGTGAGGATGTAGTCCTCGCCGAGGGTCTCGAGCATCGACGAGCGCGCCACGATCGTGTACTCGCCGAACAGCACGAGCCCCAGCGTCATCGACGGCAGGATCATGTGCTTCAGCACGTCGAGGTAGTGCTGGAGCGGCGTGGGGTCGAACAGGAAGGGATCCTCGCGCCCGCCGGAGGGGAGGATCCCGGCGAACAGCAGGAGCATCATGAGCCCGAGCCATTGGGTGGGCAGGGAGTAGAACAGGAG
>JBHGAT010000073.1:0-7416 GCA_041946645.1 Candidatus Velamenicoccus archaeovorus
GCTCGGCGGCCCGCGCGGGGACCGCCGTCGCGGTCGGCCGGCGCTCGAAGGCCACGGCCCCGGCGCGCCGACGGGCCAGGAGGTTCCGCACGGTGGGGATGACCCCCAGAGGGAGGAACAGCACCACCGCCGCGAGGGCGAGCCCGAACACGAACAGCCGGACGCCCTCGCCGGTGGTCACGCTGTTGGCCATCTCGTTCATCGGCACGACGATGAACGCGCCCAGGATCGGACCCCAGACCGTCCCGCGTCCGCCGATCAGCACCGCGAGGACGATCTGGACGCTCACGAAGATGTCGAACATCCCGCGCGGGTCGATGAACGTCAGGAAGTAGGCGTGGATCGAGCCCGCCACGCCCACGAGCACGCCGCTCGCGACGAACGCCAGGACCTTGTACACGGAGGTCCGCACCCCGATCGCCGCGGCCTTGTCCTCGTCCTCGCGGATCGCGATCAGGCCCATCCCGAGCTTCGAGCGACGGATCCACCAGCTCATCAGGATCGACAGGACCACCAGGAGGAACTGCAGGTAGTAGAAGGGGAGGTTCCCGAGGTCGGGGTTCCAGCCCGGCAGCGGCAGCGTGATGCCGTTCGACCCGCCGGTGAACCCCCGCGCGTTGAGCCCGATCGCCTGCATCAGGAACAGGAACGCGATCGTGATGATCACGAACGCGTGCTCGCGCGCCCGCATGATCGTGAGCCCGAGGATCGCCGCGACGATCGCCGCCACCACGCCCCCGAGCGGGGCCAGCACCAGGGGCGAGATGCCGACGTGCATCGACAGGATGCCCACGGTGTAGGCCCCCAGACCGAGGAACGCGCTCTGGCCGAGCGAGACGTACCCGGTGAACCCCGCGATGATGTTCCACCCCACGGCCTCCACCGCGAGCAGGAAGATCAGGTAGATCACGGTCTGGCGGTACAGGTCGTCGGGCCGCACGATCGGGAACAGGAGGGCGGCCAGGGCGACCAGCCCGATCGCGGCGCCGCGCATCGCGGTGCTGGAGCGGGGGATCCTCATGCCACGACGTCCTCGCGGACCCGGGCGCCCATGATCCCCTGCGGGCGGATCAGGAGCACGACGAGGATCACGATGTAGAAGACGGCCACGGCCCACCGGGTGGAGACGTACGTGATCGTGAGCGCCTCGGCCACGCCGAGCAGGAGCGCGCCGATCACGGCGCCGGGGAGGCTCCCCATCCCCCCGAGCACGATGATCCCGAGCAGCCGCGAGATCCACACGTAGTGGGACGCCGGGAACAGCGCGTACAGGACCGACATGATCGACCCGCCGGCGCCCGTCGTCCCGATCCCGATCGCGAACGTGAGGGCCGCCACGGTGCGGATGTCGATCCCCACCAGGAGCGCGCCCTCGGCGTTCTGCGACGCGCTGCGGATGGCCCGGCCCATCCACGTCCTGGTGAGGAGGCCGTACAGGGCGGCCAGCACCAGGATCGCCGCGGCGCACGCGTAGACCTGCCCCTTCGGCAGGAACAGCGGCCCCAGATGGAACGACTGGTTGAAGTAGCTGGGCGTGACCGAGCGGAAGACGTTCTTCCACGTCATGCCCATCAGACCCTCGATCGTGATGGCCAGCGCGAACGTGAGCAGCACCGACATGGACACCGGCGCGGTCCTGATCCTGGCCACGAGCCCTCGGTACACCAGCCAGCCCAGGGCGAACATCACGGGGGTCGTGATCACGGACGCGAGGATCGGGTCGAGCCCGAGGTGCACCCACAGCTCGTAGGTGAGCAGCCCGGCCAGGACCAGGAAGACGCCGTGGGCGACGTTGATGATGCCCATCACACCGAAGATCAGCGTCAGCCCGGACGCGAGCAGGGCGTACACGCCCCCGATCAACAGGCCCAGCAGGATCGTCTGAACGAGATGCGTCACCGGTCCCTCACCGATCCGTCCTCCCGTGGCCGGCTGCCTGCGGACGGGCGACCGGCCGCGTTCCCGGCGGGGCGACGCCGCGCCCCGCCGGGAACGCGCTCCTGCTTACGACGACCAGTCCGGCTTGGGGTTCACGATCGTGTCGGAGGTCGCGAGATCCTCCGGGAGCACGATCTCGGAGCTGGCGTTCTGCCACTGCGCCAGCAGGAAGGCCTGCTGCGGCGCCCCGGTCTCGTCCCAGGAGAGCGTGCCGAGGATGGTCTCCACCTCGTTGGAGTGCAGCCAGTCCTTGATCTTCTCCTGGTCGATGCCCCCGACCGCCTCCACGGCCGCTTGCAGCACCTGGGCCGCAGCGAACGCGTCCGCCGCGTCCTCGGCCGGGAGCTGGCCGTACTTCTGCTGGTACCGGTCGACGAACTCCGCGTTCATCGGCGTGTCGGCCTCGGCGCTCCAGCTCACCGCGTAGAAGATGCCCTCGGTGTTCTCCGTGCCGATCCCGTTCGCGAACTGGTCGCTGTTGGACGGCGCAGAGGTCTCGAACAGGATCTTCGGGCTGTAGCCGACCTTCTGGAAGGACCGGATGATGCCCACGCCGTCCTCGAACACCGCGCCTTCCGCGACCAGCTCCGCGCCGCTCGCCTTGATGTCGCTGGCGATCGTGTCGAAGTTGCTCTGGTCCGGCGGGTACACCGTCTTGTAGACGGTCTCGATGCCGCCGGCCTCGAGCTGCGACCGGATGCCGTCGATCACCGGCTGCGTGAACGGGTCGTCCTGGGTCGGGTACGCGGCGGTCTTCGGACGCTGGTCGTCGGGCAGCCCCAGCACCCATCGCGCGAACAGGTCGGCCTGGTGCGGGGCGGTCGCCTGCTGCGCGAAGAACAGGTACTGGAACCCGCGGCTGAACATCTCCGGCGCGCCGCCCGCCGGCTCGACGTAGACCATCTTGTTGCGTTCCGCGACCGCCGAGGCCGGCAGGTTGAGCAGGGAGGAGAAGGTGCCCAGCAGCAGGTCCACCTTGTCCTGGCTGATCAGCCGGTTGTAGTCGGACACGATCGTGTTCTGGTCGCTCGCGTCGTCCAGGATGTTGAGCTCGACGTCGCGCCCGAGCAGCCCGCCCGCCTCGTTGGTCAGCTCCGCCCACACCTCGTACCCGCGCTTGGCCTCGCCACCCGGTTGCGAGAAGTCGCCGGTGAGCGGCAGCGAGATGCCGATCGTGATCGGTTCGGTGGAGCCGCCGTTCCCACCCCCGCCTTCGTTGCCGTTGCCGTTGTTGCTGCACGCGGCGGCCACCAGCAGGAGCGCGCCGAGCGCAGCGACGGCTGCACGTCGGATCCTCATCGGTCCTCCCCCTCCACGACGTCGGTCCCTTGCCCCCGACTGGCCGAACCAGCTTCGATCCGTGTCCCCCTCCTTCCCACGGCCGGACCGGCGCCCCCCGTCCGGGCGTTGCTCCCTCGCGCCGCCCGGCTCGGGCGGCGTCGCCATCGCACCGTCACCGCACCAACCCCAACGGCTCCTCGATGACCTCGGCCAGCGTCCCCAGGAACCGCGCCGCCCGAGCCCCGTCGACGACCCGGTGATCGCAGGCCAGCGTGAGGCTCATCCGCGGACGCACCACGGCGGACCCTTCCACGGCCACGACGCGGTCGCACACCCGGCCCACGGCCAGGATCGCCGCCTCCGGCGCGTGCACGATGGGCGCGAACGCGTCCACGCCGAACATCCCGAGGTTGCTCACGGTGAACGTCCCCCCGGCCACGTCGTCGGGGCGCAGGGCGCCGGAGCGTGCCCGGGACACCAGGTCGATCCGGGCGCGGGCCACCTCGGCCACCGCCATCCCGTCCGCCCGGCGCACCACGGGCACCAGCAGGCCGTCGCCGGCCGCCACGGCGATCCCGATGTTCACCTCGTCCCGCCGGACGATCCGGCCGCCGTCCCAGGCCGCGTTGACCTCGGGGTGCTGCCGGAGCGCTCGGGCCGCGAGCCACACCAGCAGGTCGGTCAGGGTCACCCCGGCGCCGAGGGCGGCTCGCCATGCCGTGAGCCGCCCGGCGTCCACGTCGCGGAAGAGGAAGAAGTGCGGCACCGAGGTCCACGCCGCCGTGACCCGCTCGGCCATGCGGAGCCAGACCGGCCCGGGGGCCGTCCCCGCGTCGGCGACGGCCGGACCCGGACGCCCCTCGGATGAGGCTCCGTGCTCATCGCCGCGCGCGCCGACCGTCAGGGCCGCCTCGAGGTCCCGCACCGTCACCGCGCCGTCCGGGCCCGTGCCGGCGATCCTGGAGAGGTCCACCCCCGCTTCCCGGGCCCGGCGCCGGGCCAGCGGGGAAGCCGGTCGCCGCCGCGGGGTCTCGCCACGGGAGCCGTCGCCGGTCCTCTCGGCCGGCGACGCCGAGGGAGCGGCCGGCTCCCCGGCCCGCACGGGGGCCCCGGCCCCGACGGGCTCCGTCCCGGCGCCGGTCGTGGGCCACCCCGCCGGCGGGCTCTCGCCGGGCTCGAGGATCAGGGCGATCACCTCACCCACCGGGACCTCGTCCCCGGCCGAGGCTCGGACCCGGCTCAGGACCCCCGACGCCGGCGCCTCGATCGACACCGTCACCTTGTCGGTCTCGATCTCGAGCAAGGGCTCGCCCCGCGCGACCTCCTGGCCCTCCGAGCGCAGCCACTCCACGACCCGCCCCGTCTCCTGCGCCACACCGAGCGCCGGCATGATGACCTCGGTGGCCATCGCTACGCCGCCCCCGAACCGCCGCAGAGCTCCCGCGCCGCCGCGGCCACCGACGCCGGCGTGGGGACCGTGAGGTCCTCCAGGACGGGCGAGAACGGGATCGGCACGTCCATCGCGCCGAGGCGGCGGACCGGCGCGTCCAGGTGGTAGAAGGCGCCGTCGGCGATCACCGACGCCAGCTCGGCCGTGGCGCCGAACCGCCCGTACCCCTCGTCCACGACGACCACCCGGCCGGTCTTCACCGCGGAGCCCACCAGCGCCCCGACGTCGAGCGGGACGAGGGTCCGGGGGTCGACCACCTCGGCCTCGATGCCCTCGGCCGCGAGCAGGTCCGCGGCGGCCAGGGCGACCCGGACCATGCTGCTGGTGGCCACGATCGTGACGTCCGAGCCGGCCCGCTTGACGTCGGCGGCGCCGAGCGGCAGCACGTACTCCTCCGCCGGCACCGGACCCCGGGTCTGGTAGTCCATCTTGTCCTCGAACACGATCACCGGGTTGTCGTCGCGGATCGCCGCCTTCATCAGGCCCTTGGCGTCGGAGGGGGTCGAGGGCACCACCACCTTGAGCCCCGGGACGTGACTCACCCAGGCGTGGAGGCTCTGGCTGTGCTGGGCGGCCGAGCGCCGCGTGGCACCGAGCGTGGTCCGGACCACCATCGGGACCGAGAGCTTCCCGCCGGACATGTAGTGGACCTTGGCGGCCTGGTTCACCACCTGGTCCATGGCCAGCGTCAGGAAGTCGCCGAACATGATGTCCACCACGGGGCGCATCCCGGTCATGGCCGCGCCCACCGCGAGCCCCGTGATCCCGGCTTCGGAGATCGGTGAGTCCCTCACACGCTCGGGGCCGAACTCGTCAACCAGACCGGCCAGCACCTTGAACGGCGAGCCGGCCTCGGCGACGTCCTCGCCGATGATGAACACGCGCTCGTCGCGACGCAGCTCCTCGGCCAGGGCCTCGTTGACGGCCTGGGACAGGGTGAGCTCGCGCACCTCCGCCGGAGCCGCCACGTCGCTACGCGTAGACATCCTCGTCGACCTCCGAGGGTTCCGGATACGGGGCCTCGAGCCCGAACCGCTCCCCCTCCTCGACCTCCCGGGCCACGCGATCCTCCACCGCCGCGAGCGCGGGACGGTCCGCGATCCCGCTCGCCATGAGCCACTCGCCGTGGAGCGCGATGGGGTCCCGCCCCGATCGCCACTCCTCCTCCTCCTCCCGCGAGCGGTAGTAGGAGCGGTCCACGTCCCCCACGTGGTGACCGAAGTACCGATAGGTCCGGCACTCCAGGAAGCCCGGTCCGTCGCCCCCGCGGGCCCGCTGGATCGCGCGACGGGCCGCCGCGTACACGCCGCGCACGTCCTGGCCGTCCACCACCTCCGCCGGGATCCCGAACGCCTCGGCCCGTGCCGCCAGCTCGCCCGCCGTGGTCTCGCGATAGTGGGTGTACTCGTTGTAGAGGTTGTTCTCGCACACGTAGATCGCGGGGAGCCGCCAGAGGGCGGCCATGTTCATCACCTCGTAGAGCACGCCCTGACCCAGCGCGCCCTCGCCGAAGAAGCACACCGCGACCTGGTCGGTGCCGCGCATCCTGGCGGAGAGCGCGGCCCCCGTGGCGATGCCCGACCCCCCGGCCACGATGGCGTTGGCTCCCAGGTTGCCCGTGCCGGGGTCGGCGATGTGCATCGATCCGCCCTTGCCCCGGCAGTACCCGGCCTCCTTGCCCAGCAGCTCCGCGAACATCCGGTCCACCGACGCGCCCTTGGCCAGGCAATGCCCGTGACCCCGGTGCGTGCTGGTGATGTAGTCGTCCCGGCGGAGCGCGCTGCACACGCCGACGGCGACGGCCTCCTGGCCCACGTAGAGGTGGGCCAACCCAGGCATCTTGGCCGAGAGGTAGAGCTGGTTGACGTGCTCCTCGAACCGCCGGATCCGCAGCATCTGCTCGTACATCGCGAGCGCCAGCTCCGGCCCCACGGCCGTCTCGTCGTCCGCGGTCGGTCGGGGGGCGGCAGGACCGACCTCGTACCGCACGGCGTCGGTCATCGGCCCACCCCGGACATCGCCGCGAGCACCTCGAACACCACGGCGAAGTCCTTGCGCTCGAACCCCATCGCCCGTGCCGCCGTGAGGTACTCGTTGGTCACCGCCGTGGTCGGCAGGGGCACATCGAGCTGCCGCCCTGCCTCGAGCGCCAGCACCATGTCCTTCTGCATCATGTTCACGTCGAACCAGGCCTCGTCGGGATGGGCCAGGACGAACGGGCCGCGGTACTTGACCATCGGGGAGGCGATCACGCTCGCGAGCAGCACCTCCACCGCGGTCTCCCGAGCGATGCCTCCGCGCTCGGCCAGCAGCACCCCCTCGCTGAACGCGAGCATCTGCACGGCCAGGCTGAGGTTGGTGGCGATCTTCATCAGGACGGCCTGGCCGTTGCCGCCGACGTGCGTCACGGTCGGTCCGATGTCGAGCAGGATGGGCCGGACCCGCTCGACGTCCTCGGCGGCGCCCCCCACCATGATCGAGAGCCGGCCCTCCTCGAGCGTCACCACGCTGCCCGAGACCGGCGCGTCGAGCATCCCGGCTCCCCGCTCGCGAACCCGCTCGGCCAGCGCCCGGCTGGCGGCCGGGCTCACGGTGCTCATGTCCACGTAGACCTTGCCGGGGCCGAGGCCCTCGACCACCCCCTCCGGACCGTCGGCGATGGCTCGGAGGGCCCCCGTGCCCGTGACCATCGAGAACGTCACGTCGGCGGCCTCGGCCACGGCTCGCGGCGACGGCGCCCAGGTCAT
>JBHGAT010000074.1:0-7368 GCA_041946645.1 Candidatus Velamenicoccus archaeovorus
CGCCCCCATCAGCACGACGGAGAAGGGCAGGGGCCGGCCGAGCCACAGGTCGACGGCGGCGACCGACACCATCCCGGCCATGCCGGCCAGACCCACCCGGCGGGCCTCCTGCACGCTCGCGTACCGCCACATCTCCCCGTACAGGCCGAACAGGTAGTTCGCGAGCAGGTGGATCACCACACCCGCCGGCACGAACGCCCAGAACGCGGACCAGTAGTGGTCGGGGACGTGGCCGTTCAGGCGCAGCACCAACGCCGCCAGGTAGCTCACGACGACCACGAGCAGGTCGAGCAGGGCCAGCGGGACGTCCCGGCGGAACAGCACGACGATCCGGCCGGGGAGCGTCTGTCTCAGCTCGGTGCGATCCATCACATCCCCCACCCGGCCCGGGCTCAGGAGCCCGGCCCCGCGCCGTTCACGAGCGAGCTCAGGATCTCGATCATGTGCGCCGTCCCCGTGAACCGGACCCGGTACGGTCGGCTGCCCTCCACCAGCCGGCCCAGCGCCCGGATGGCCCGGCCCCGCATCACGTCGAGGTTCCGGACGGCCGAGGACAGCCCGGCGAGCGTCTCGGCCCTCGACACGGGGACGAGCTCGGGCTCCGAGCCGTACAGCAGCACCCGATCGACCGACAGCGCCTCGTCGACCCACGCTCGCGGATCCACCCTCGGCCCATCGGTCCGGAAGGCGTCCGACGCGTCGTCCGGCACGTCCGGCAACGAGGGCACGGGGATCAGGCGCCCGGTCTCGGGGTCCACGGCCACGGCCATCGTGCCGGGGAGCATCGCGTCGAGCGCCCGCTGCACCCGACGACCTGCTCGGGACAGGGTGGGGACAATGGACTGCGGGACCAGAACGGTGGTCCCGTTGCTGCTCACGACGGCCCCGTCCAGGTACACCGCGTCGTCCCGATGCGCGAACGCCAGGCGCTGCACGTCCAGCAGGAAGCTGCGCGCGACGGTCCCGGGATCGGTCGTCCGCACGATGTCCCACGTCCCCAGGTACAGGACGTTGAGGCGCCGACCGACCCGTCCGCTCCGGCTGGTCTCGTCCTCCACGACCAGCCCGTACAGCGGGTCGTCGTCGGGATCCACCGGTCCGTCGACCCGGTAGGGATCGAGCACACGGCGGACCCACGTCGCGAAGGCCTCCGAGGTCGAGCGGACCCCGAAGCGCTGCCCCTCGATCTCGAACCAGTCACATGCCACCCACCCGAGGCGGTCGAGCTTGGACATTCACGAGCTCTTCGGCTTGCGCTCACGGACCTCTTCGCGCCCGTCGACCACGCGACCGTCGCTCACGCGGAGATCCCCCCGTGGCCGTTCGGCGACGTCGGCGCCAGGAGCCCGACCTTCCTGAGCTGCCGCACCAGCGCCCGCACCTGCCGCTCGATCTCGTCCCGAGGGACGCCGAACGCGGCGGAGAGATCCTCGGACATCTCGCGCATCGTCGACGTCCCGTCGCACAGGCCGAACACGATGGTCGCGGTCGGGTTGAGGTGGTGCAGGTCGCCGCTGTCCTCGTCGTAGATCACGGCCTCCCCGTCCAGCTCGACGACCGTGAGATCCGTCCGCGCTTTCGGCTTGGTGACCGGCATACCCTCATGTCCTCCAGCGCAGGATGTCGGCCTCGGTGAACTGCGCCAGGACCCGCCGGACGTCCTCCATGACGACCTCTCGGGGGAGCCCGGACAGCTCGCAGATCGCGTCGATCATCTCCTCGGGCGTCGTCTCCCCGTCGCACAGCACCCAGATGGCCATGGCCGTCGGGTTGAGCATGTGGACGGATTCCCCATCCGGGTCGTACACGAGGTTCTCCGTGTCCGACTGGCGGAGCCAGACGTTCGGCTTGCGCAGGGGGCGGGCGGGCTCGAGCGCCGCGCTCACTCCGCCGCCCCCACCAGGTCGTCGAGGAGCCCGTTCTGGATCACGTACGCGGCCGCCTCGAGCCGCGAGTGGACGCCCAGCTTCCCGAGCACGTTCTGGACATGGGTCCGGGCGGTCTCGGGACTGATCACCAGCTCCTGGGCGATGCCCTCGTTGTCCGCCCCCTGCGACAGGAGAGCCAGGACCTCGCGCTCGCGCCGGGTGAGCTGCCCCATCCGCTTGAGCGCCTCGTCCCGCTCGCGGCGCCGATGGATCAGCTGCCGGAGCAGCGCGCCGAGCATCCTCGGGGGGACGAGAGCCTCGCCCCGGAAGACCGCTCGTGTCGCTTCGATCAGCTCGGAGATGGGCGCAGCCTTGGAGACGTAGGCGCTGGCGCCGGCCTCCATCGCCGCGATGAGCACCCGCTCGTCCTCCTGGCCGCTCAACACGACGACGCGGCATCCGGGAACACGCTGGGCGATCAGGGCGGTGGCCCGGATCCCGTCGCAGTTGGGGAGCTCGGAATCGAGCAGCGCGACGTGGGGGAGCGTCTGCTCCGCAGCGGCGACGGCCTGGATCCCATCCATCGCCTCGGCCACGACATCCAGGTCGTCCTGGCTCGACAGGACCACGCGGACGGCATCTCGGAACAACGACTGCCCGTCGGCGAGCAAGACCCTGATCCTGCCGTCCGTGTCGTTCATCGGTCCCCCCCCGAGTCGAACCGACCGAACGCGTGCGCTCGAACCTAGACGGGTCCCTCCACGTTCGCATTGAACGCTGAGCGTATGATCCGTACGGTATTCCGCTTACGGGGCAAGGCGTAGGCGCGCGGTCCGATCCCTCAGGCGATCCAAGGAAGCCGGACCAGGCCGTTCCGGACGGCGAACGCTGCAGCCTCCAGTCGCGAGCTCACCCCCAGCTTCGACAGGATGCTGTGGATGTGCGTCCGGACGGTGTTCACCCGCACACCGAGCTCGCTCGACATCTGCCTGCTGTCCGCCCCTCGGGCCAGGAGCCCCAACACCTCGAGCTCGCGGGGCGTGAGCTGGCTGGCCAGCAGGCTCACCTCGTCGCTCGCCCCGTACCCGCTCCAATGCGACGCCTCCTTGCCGTCGCGTCCCGGCACCACGATCTCCCCATCCATCACCCGGAGGATCGACCGGCCGAAGCTGGAGCCCCGGAGGTCCTTGCTCAGGAACCCGTGGAACCCGGCGGCGACCGCCTCCCTCACCAGCCTCGGGTCGTGCAGGCCGGTCAGTGCGACGACCTTGCTCTCCGGCAGCTCGGCGAGGATCGTCCGGCCGAGCTCGATGCCGTCCCAGTCGGGCAGCCCGATGTCCAGCAAGACGAGGTCCGGTCGCTCCGACCTCGCCAGGTCGAGCCCCTCGGCGCCCGAGGTCCGGACGTGGACGGGACCCGCACCGATCGAGCCCACCTTGGCCCGGATGGCCTCGGCGAACAGGAGCTGATCGTCGATGATCAGGGTGTTGATCGCGACCTCCTCGCGTCCACCACCGGGAGCTCCATGCAGAACGTGGAACCGGAGGTACCGGACCGGAGCGTCAGCGAACCGCCGTGCGCCTCGGCCACACGGCGGGCGATGAACAGGCCCAGGCCTCGCCCCGCCCGGGTCCCCTGTCCCAAGCTGCCTCGTGCGAAGGGATCGAAGATCAGGTGACGTTCCCGCGGGGGGATGCCCGGCCCGCGGTCGCGGACGGAGATCCGGGCCGTCTGCCGGACGGTCCGGCGGACCGTGACGTTGACCGCGCTCCCCGGCGGCGAGTAGGCCAGCGCGTTCCGGATCAGGTTGGCCATCGCGCCACGGAGCTGCTGCAGGTCGCCCATGACCGAGAGATCGGGGGTCGTGGCAACCACGATCCGGTCGTCATGCGTGCTGAGCTCCACCGACCCCACGACCTCCCTCACCACACGCGTGAGATCGACCCGCCTGCGCCGCAGGGTGGTGGAGCCCGTCGACCACTCGAGGAGAGGCCGGACCATCGCCGCGAGCTGGTCGAGCTCCTCCCGGGTCCGGCGGAGCAGGGCGGGGGTCCCGGGCATGTTGCCGTCGCGGAGCACCTGATCGAGCGCGCTCCGCGCCGCGTGGAGCGGATCCACGATCTCATGCGCGGTCCACGCGATGCCCAGGTCGAGCTCGCTCATCCGCACGCGCGCCCAGCTCAGCACCGCGACGTGGGCAAGCGCCGAGCTCAGCATGGAGGCCATCCCGGAGACGAACACCCGCCAGGTGGGGGCCGCCCCGGTCCCCGCCAGGAACAGCGCGGCGTCGCCCGCCCCCACCACGTCGATCGGCCCACGCCCCGTGATGTCCACGAAGCGGCCGGCGAGCTCCTGGAGCGCCGGCAGCCGGCGAGCGCGCACGTTGATCAGCGCAGCCGATCGCCGGAGCTCGGCCGTCCCGGCGGAGCCCAGCCCGGCCGTTGCGGCGACGTACCATCCCTTGCCCGACCGGTCGGGGAGGACGCCGGCGATGGGGCATCGGACCACCTGATGGCAGAGCTCGGTCGCGACCCGGACGGCCTCCGCCGGTCCTTCCACGCGCAGCATCTCGGATGCCATCGTGACCTGCGCCTGGAGCGCGACCAGGGCGCGTTCGGCCGCGCCGTCGTGATCGGGCCCCAGCGCACCGCGAACCCCCTCGAAGATCGGGTCGGCGACGGAACCTCCGCGGGGCGGCGTTGGACGAGACCTGGGCGGCCGGGCCGGCCCCCCATCGAAGCGAGTGAGGATCGCCGCACCGTCCATCCAGGTCGACCACCACGAGGGAAGGGCCCTCAGTGTCCAGGGCGGCCCCCGGCATGTCAAACCCACGCAACCCCGTGGGCCGGCGCGACGGCGCGAGGACGATGTCGCCAGCGGAGCCGTTCGTCCGCGACGGCGACCCCATCTACCTCGGGTTCTGCAGCCACCGCCCGGACCCCGGGGAACGGCGGGGTGCGTTCGGCGGGGAATGCCCGTGCGGCATCTGCCGTAGCCAAGATACGCTTCAGCGCTCGCGCTAGACGGAGCCTCCGAGCCTCCTCCGGCAACCCGGCGCGGAGACGGGCGGCCGCTACCGGCCTTCGGCGACGTGACCGGTGTCGGTGACCCGCAGGTCGGTGAGGCCCGAATGGACCTTCGGACCTTCGACGCGGACCTCGGCGTCCTCGATGTAGCCGAGCTCCTGGAGCACCCCGAGCACCGAGCGCAGCGACGCCTCCGGCGTCTGGACCATCGTGTCGACGACCAGCTCGGGCGCGAGCGGAGGCTCGTAGGGGTCGTCCACCCCGGTGAAGTTCTTGATCTCGCCGGCTAAGGCCTTCCGGTACAGCCCCTTGGGGTCGCGGTGCGCGGCGATCTCGTCGACCGTGGCGTGCACGTACACCTCGACGAAGTCGCCCACCATCCCGCGGACCGTGTCGCGGGCCTCGCGGTACGGGGAGATCGGGCAGCAGATCGCCGCCACGCCGTTCCGGGTCAGGAGCTGGGCCACGAAGCCGATCCGCAGGATGTTCGTGTCGCGATCCTCCTTGGAGAACCCCAGACCCTTGGAGAGGTTCTGCCGGACGACGTCGCCGTCGAGGATCTCCACCTTCATGTCCCGAGCCTGGAGCTCGTGGTAGAGCATCTCGGCGATCGTCGACTTGCCGGCGCCGGACAGACCCGTGAACCAGACGGTGAACCCCCGCTGCTCGGGATGGTGCGTCACAGGAAGCTCCTTCCGATGGCGCCCTCGGGCGCCTCGATGCCGTAGAGGGAGAGGATCGTGGGACCGACGTCGACGAGGCTCAGCCCGTCGCGTCTCCCGACGGGCTGACCGGGCAGGTTGGCGAGCCCGAACACGCCGCTCCGGTCGTGGTTGGCACCGTCCGGCCCCGTGTCGTTCTCGTACGTGTACAGGCTGGGGTTCCCCACCGATCCCATCGATCGCCACTCGAGGTCGCCGAAGTAGACGATCAGGTCCGGAGCGACCCCTCGGACATCCGGATACACGTCCTCCGGCTTGAACACCTTGGTGCCCAACGGTTCGCCGTCGGGGCCCGGCTGCGCCTCGAGCTTGGCGACCAGCTCGTCGCGGACCTCCTCGTAGCGCTCGGGGTCGATGAGCCCGTTGGGCTCCCGGCCCTTCACGTTCAGGAAGCACCGGCCGTAGTACCCACCATCCCCCCACGCCAGCGTCCTGGTCCAGTCGATGGGTGCCTTGGCGATGGGGGTAGGCTGCGTCACCGGCTCCTCCAGGGTCAGGTACCCCTCCTGGATGAGCCAGTCGTTGAAGCAGAGACCCCCCATCATCGGTCGAGCCCCGTGGTCCGACATCACGATGGTGACCGTGTCCTCGGGCAGGACCTCGATCAGCGAGCCGACCTGCTCGTCGAGCGCCCGGTAGTAGTCCTGGAAGGCCGTCTCGAACCGGTTGCCCGGCTCGTACAGAGGATGGCGGGGATCGAAGCACTGCCAGAAGACGTGGTGGAGACGGTCCGCGCCCATCTCGACCATCATGAAGAAGTCCCACGGCTTGCTCTTCACCAGCCGGCGGGCGACCCGGAACCGACGCTCGGTCATCTTGAAGACCTGCTCCAGGACGAACTCCATGCCTTGCTCGCGGAAGTTGGGGATGTCGAAGATGTACTCCCCCGGCCCACCGAGCTCCTCCTCGATCTCGACCTGCAGCTCGGCCGGGTACGTGTAGCCCTTGTGGGACGGCGGCGTCAGGAAGCAGCTCACGCGCCACCCGTCGATCGCCTTCGGTGGATAGCCGGGCGGCACACCGATCAGCAGCGACCGCATGCCGCGCCGGCCGAGCAGATCCCAGACCGCGGGCTCCTTGACCGCCTCCGAGGTCACGATCGACAGGCCGTCGTAGCTGTTGTCCTTGCGATTGCGGAAGCCGTAGATGCCCAGCTGGCCGGGGGTCTTCCCGGTCATCGCGCACGCCCAGGCGGGGACGGTGATCGGCGGGGTGATGCTCGCGAGGTCGCCCCACATCCCGCTCTGCATGAACCGGGTGATGTTCGGTACCTCGCTCTGGAGGTCGCGGAACAGGAGCTGGGGGGTCACACAGTCCAGCCCGATGACCGCGACCCGGGGGCCTTGCGTCATGCTCCTCCTCAGGTCGACGTCGGGTCACGAGCCCGGGCCGACCGAGCTCCGCGGCTCATCCTACCAACCGCCCCGACGGGCCGACCAAGCTGGGACAATGCGCCGGGATGAAGCTCTTACGGCGGGCCCTCTACGTGCAGGCGGCGCTCTGGGCGGTGGGCGGCACGGCCGTGGCCGTTGCCCCCCGGTTCGTCCTGGAGACGGTGTTCGACCAGGTTCCCTCGCCGGACGACGCGTACGTCCGGATGGCGGGCGTGCTGGCGTTCGGCCTGGCCCTCCTCATGGTCCTCGTCGTGCAGGGCAGCGAGGACCGCTGGTGGTGGACGTGGGCCTTCGTCGTGGTGGACGCCGGGGCGGGGGCCGTCGCGCTGGCGAACGCCCTCGGCGCGGCCCCCGACGG
>JBHGAT010000075.1:0-7306 GCA_041946645.1 Candidatus Velamenicoccus archaeovorus
CCCGGTGCGTGCACGTCAGGGAAGGCGCGAGGCGATCGCCTGGTAGCAGGGCCAGTAGGCCTCGGGCCGGACGTTGTCGTCCATCACGATGACGGTCTCGGTGCGCCCCTGGGCTCGGGCCACCAGCAGGGCGGGATCGTTGACGTCGGCGATCGAGAGCGTCTCCACCGCGGCCTCGATCGCCGCGCCGGCGAACCCGTGGTCCGCGAACACCAGGTCGGGGCGGACCTCGGCGAGCATCCGGCGCATCGGCTCGCCGCTGTGCGTGTGCCGCGCCGAGCGCTCGTCGGTCAGCATGGCCACGCCTTCCAGGTAGCGGACCTGCCACGGGTGGGGCCGGCCGTCCTCCCACCACGCCACCCCGTCGAACGGCCGGATGACCGTGGCGCCCCGCTCCCGGAGCAACCGTCCCACCTCGACGTACAGGTGGGCCAGACCCACCGGGTGACCGGTCGCGAGGATGACGCGCTCGCCGCGCCGGCAGGCGAAGGCCAGCCGGTCCCCCGCCGCCTCGCACGCGTCGAGCACGAGGGCCGGATCCACCGGCACCGGACCGCTCACCCACCGCGGGTCCGGCTCGAACCCCGCCGCGCGGGCCACCAGCTCGAGCACCTGCGCCGGCGACATCGCGCCGGCCAGACCGGTCATCCCGAACCGCTTGTCGGGGTCGCCCTCGCAGAGCAGCCGGATGTTCCGCAGCACGTTGTCCATCGGGTGGCTGACCACGGGGCCGGCCATCCCACCCTCGACCAGCCCGTCGAGCAAGGACGCGCGCGGATAGGGCCGGGGGTGCCACCGATCGTCGATCTGCGGCAGCTGCGCGGCATGGGATCCGATAACGTCCATCGGTCGAGCCATCGTACGGGAGCCGCCCAATGAACGACCTGCCATCGATGTTCTCCCTGGAAGGCCGCGTCGCCGTGGTCACCGGCGCCGGCCGCGGTATCGGCCGGGCCATCGCGATCGCGTTCGCGGCGGCCGGAGCGGACCTCGCCCTGGCCTCGCGGACCCACTCCGAGCTCGAGCGCTGTGCCGAGGAGGTCCGCGGGCTCGGCCGGCGGGCCCTCCCGATCCCCACCGACGTGGTCGACCCGAGCCAGGTGGAGGCGCTGATCCGGCGGACGGTGGACGAGCTCGGGACCGTGGACGTCCTCGTGAACAACGCCGGCGCGGCCCCGTTCCTGGCCACGTTCGCCCAGACGCGCCCGGAGGGGTTCCGCCGGTACTTCGACGCCAACTTCCTCCCGGTCGTGAACGGGATGCGCGCGGCGGCGCCGGTGCTGCTCGCCAAGGGCGAGGGCTGCGTGCTGAACCTGGCCTCGATCGACGGGTTCATGGCCGACCAGGGGCTCGGCTACTACGGGGCGGCCAAGGCGGCCGTGATCAGCCTGACCAAGACGGCCGCGTTCGAGTGGGCGGCGGCCGGCGTCCGGGTCAACGCGATCGCGCCGGGGTGGATCGACACGCCGATGAACGCGGCGGAGCGCAACGACCCGGAAGCCGAGCGCCGGATCCTGGCTCAGATCCCGATGGGCCGCTGGGGCCGACCGGAGGAGATCGCGAACGCGGCGCTCTTCCTGTGCTCGCCGGGGGCATCGTTCGTGACCGGCGCGGTGCTCGTCGTGGACGGTGGGCAGACGGTCACCAGCGCGAGGTCGGCCTGAGATGCAGCTCGGAGGCGCGGTCGTCGTCGTCACCGGCTCGTCGTCCGGGTTCGGCCGGTTCGCGGGCGAGCTGTTCGCCCGCCGGGGCGCGAAGGTGGTCCTGGCGGCGCGCCGGGTGGACCGCCTCGAGGCCGTGGCCGCTCGGATCCACGCCCAGGGTGGGACGGCCATCGCCGTGCGCACGGACGTGGGCGACGTCGAGCAGCTCCAGGCGCTCCGGGACCGGGTGGACGCCGAGCTCGGCCGCTGCGACGTCCTCGTGAACAACGCGGGGGTGCCCGGCGGCGGCGTCTTCGAGCACCTGGCGATCGAGCAGATCGAGGAGATCGTCCGTACCAACCTGATGGGCGTGCTGCTCGGCACGAAGGTGTTCCTGCCGATGATGCTCGCGCAGGGACGGGGGCACGTGGTGAACGTCGCCTCGCTGGCCGGGCGGTTCGCCATGCCGGGAGCCGCGGTCTACAGCGCCTCGAAGCACGCGGTCGTGGCCTTCTCCGAGGCCCTGTACCACGAGCTCAAGCCCAGGGGGATCCTCGTCACCACGGTGAACCCCGCGTTCGCCGCCACCGAGGGCTTCCCGCAGCGGCACCTCCCCCGGCTGCTGGTGATGGACGCCAGGACGGTGGCGCGCGCCATCGTCCGGGTGGTCGAGACGGGGACCGCCCCCGAGGTGAACGTCCCCCGGGGGCTCGGGGTGTTCCAGGCCTTCCGCGTGTTCACCCCGCCGCTGTACCGGTGGGGCGTCGATCTGGTGACCCGGCGCTACCGCGCCACGCGGGCGCGCTAGGTGAAGGGAGCGCCGCCCCTCAGCGGACGGCGCTGCCGATGTGGTGGACCTTGAGCATGTTGGTGTGGGCCTTGCCCGCCGGCGACGAGGCCGCCATCACCACGGCCTGCCCCGCGGTCACCATCTCGGCCGCTCGCAGGCCGGCGTCCATCGCGGCGATCATCTCGTCCGTGTCCACGGGTGACGAGGCCGCGAGCGCGGTGACCCCCCACCGGACGCCCAGGGCCCTGCGGACCTCCGGGTGCGAGGAGAACGCGAAGATCGGCACGCCGGGTCGCTCCGCGGACAGCAGGGCCGCCGTCCGGCCGGTGCCCGTGTAGCAGGCGATCGCGACGACCTCGGGGTCGCCCGCCGCGACCTGCGCGGCTGCGTGCGCCACCGCGGCGGCCTCGTCCGTGTGGCGGCAGGGTTCGCGCGGCGTGCGGAACCGTCCGGCACGCTCCTCGGCCACCTCCGCGATCCGCGCGGCCGCCCGGGCCGCCTCGACGGGGAAGTCGCCGATCGCGGTCTCGCCCGAGAGCATGATGGCGTCGGCGCCGTCGAGCACGGCGTTCGCCACGTCGCTGGCCTCGGCTCGGGTGGGCCGGGGGGCGTGGATCATCGACTCGAGCATCTGCGTGGCGACGATCGCCGGCTTGCCCGCGGCCCGAGCCTTCCGCAGGAGCTCCTTCTGGAGGATGGGGATCTCCTCCATGGGGAGCTCCACACCGAGGTCGCCTCGGGCGACCATCAGCGCGTCGGCCTCGAGCAGCACCGCGTCGATCGCCTCCACGGCCGGCCGGGTCTCGATCTTCGCGACGATCGGGACGGGGCGATCGCCCATCAGCGCGCGCAGGCCGATCGGGTCGGCCGGGGCCCGGACGAACGACTGCGCGATCAGGTCCACGCCGAGGTCCAGCGCCCGGGCCAACCCCTCCCGATCGCGCTCGGTGAGGGCCGGGAGGCTCAACCGCTCGGCCGGGACGTTGACCCCGGCCCGGGCCCGGACCGACCCCGCCCGGATCACCTCGGTCACCACGTCCGAGCCCTCGATGTCGCGCACGACGAGCTCGACGGCCCCGTCCGCGAGCAGCACGCGGTCGCCCGGCCGGACGTCGCGGGCCAGCCCCGGATAGGTCGTCGGCGCGCCGCTCGCGTCGCCGGGCCGCTCGTCGGCCCGCAGCGCGAACGCCGTCCCCGCGTCCAGCCGGAGCGGCTCCTCCGCCAGCTCCCCGAGGCGGATCTTCGGGCCGGGGAGATCGGCCATCACCGCGAGGTCGCGCCCGAGCTCCGACGCCGCGGCCCGAACGAGCCGGACGAGCTCCGCGTGGGTGGCCGGGTCGCCGTGCGAGAGGTTCACCCGGAACACGTCGGTCCCGGCCTCGGCCAGCGCTCGCACACCACCCTCGGTCCCGCTGGCCGGGCCGAGCGTGCAGACGAGCTTGGCGCGCCGGGCGCTCATCGGCCCCGAGGCTACCGCAGCCCCGACGCCGAGCGTTACGGAGCCAACCCGAAGAACGGGAAGCACGTACGCTTGACCAGCTCGATGACCGACTCCGTCTCGGGGTCGAGCACGTCGTCCGACACCGGCTCCTCCCCGAACGTGGTGGGCACCGAGGCCCGGATGTCGAACTCGACCGTCTCGATCCAGCCCTCCGGCAGCGCGTCGGGGAGCGCGTGGGCGCACATCTCGGCGAAGTACAGCGTCCACGCCCGCGGCACCACCCGGGCCCACTGGTAGCCACCCCCGCCGGTGGCCACCCAGCGCCCCGCCGACGCCTCGTGTGCCAGGCCGTGCAGGAGCGAGGCCGCCTCACGGTAGGCCCGCGTGGTGAGCCGCAGGTGCGCCAGCGGGTCGGTGTGGTGCGAGTCGCAGCCGAGCTGGGTGACCAGCACCTGGGGCCGCCAGGCGCGGACGATGGGCGGGACGAGCTCGCGCAGGGCGGTGAGCCAGCTCTCGTCGGTGGTCCCCGGGTGGAGCGGGACGTTCACCTTGGTCCCCTCGGCGCCGGCCAGGCCGCGCTCGGTCACGAAGCCGCTCCCCGGGAAGAGGAACTCCCCCGACTCGTGGATCGAGATCGTCAGCACGCGCGGGTCGTCGTAGAAGATGGCCTGCACGCCGTCACCGTGGTGCACGTCGACGTCCACGTAGGCCACCCGATCGACCCCCCGGCGGAGCAACCAGGCGATGGCCACCGCCGGGTCGTCGTACACGCAGAACCCCGAAGCCCTCGAGGGCATCGCGTGGTGCAGCCCCCCTGCCGCGTTGAACGCGTGCTCGGCCCGGCCATCGTGAACGAGCTCGGCCGCGACGAGCGAGGCACCCGCCACGAGCGCCCCCGCCTCGTGCATGTCGGGGAAGATCGGGTTGTCCCCGGGCCCGTAGCCGTACCGCCACCAGTCGCCGTCCTCACCGTGGCCGGCCCGGCGCGTGGCGTCGATGAAGGCGTCGGTGTGGACCATGCCGAGCTCCGGGTCCGACGCCGTCCGGCACGGCACGGTGGAGACGTTGGGCAGGTCGAGCAGGCCGCACGCGGCGATCAGGTCCCACGTGTACAGGACGCGCTGCGGGCGGAGCGGGTGCTGCGGTCCATGGTCGTAGATCCTGGCCTCGGGGCACAGGACCAGCGCGACCCGGTCGCTCATCCGGGGCTCAGGCGCCGGCGGTCCCGGCGGCGACCTCGGCGACCGCCGCCACGGTGCGCTCGACGACCAGGGCGCACTCCTCATCCGAGATCACGAACGGCGGCCCCAGCATCACCAGGTCCCCGTCGATCCCGTCGACGTGGCCGGTGCTCGAGTACAGGAGCAGGCCGTGCGCTCGGGCCGCGGCCAGGACCTGCTCGGTCACCTGTCGCCCCCGCGGGAAGGGCGCCTTGGAGCCGCGGTCGGCGACCAGCTCGATCCCGATCATCGGCCCGATCCCGCGGACGTCGCCGACCACCGGACTCTCCGCCAGGGCCGCGCCCAGCTCCTTCAGGAGCCGCTCGCCCTGGACCCGACCGGCGTTGACGAGGCCGGCCCGGAGCCGGCGGAGCACGGCGTGAGCCGCCGCGGCGCCGAGCCCGTTGTGCGACCACGTGAAGCCGTGCACGAACCCCCTGGGACGAACGGTCTCGAACACCTCGCCGCTGCATGCGGCGAACCCCCAGGGCACGTACCCGCTGGTCGAGCCCTTGCCCGCGGTGAGGATGTCCGGTCGCACGCCCCAGTGGTCCAGGCCGAACCACGCCCCGGTCCGGCCGAAGCCGGTCATCACCTCGTCGGCGATGAAGAGCACCTCATGACGGCGACAGACCTCGGCCACGGCCGGCCAGTAGTCCTCGGGGGGGACCGCCGCGGCCAGGGTGGCCCCCGCCACGGGCTCGGCGATGAACGCCGCCACGTGCTCGGGGCCGAGCTCGCGGATCGTCCGGTCGAGCTGATCGGCCAGGAAGACGCCGCAGCCCTGGGGATGTCGAGGGTTCGAGCACCGGTACTCGTAGGCCGCATCGACCTGCCGGAACCGGCCGAGCCACGGCTCGTAGGGCCGCTTCAGCGACCGCTTGCCGCCCACGTCGAGCGCTCCGAGCGTGTTGCCGTGGTACGAGTTGACCCTGCCGATCACCACCGACGCCTCCGAGCCCCGCGCCAGGTGGTACGCGCGGGCCAGCTTGATGGCGGTCTCGACGGCCTCGCTCCCGCCGCTGACCGGGTAGATCCGCGGCTCATCCATCGGCAGCACGCCGGCCACGTCCTCCGCGTAGGCCTCGAGCGTCTCGGTGGTGAACGCCGTGCCGTGCACGTACTGGACGTTCGCGGCGTGGGCCCGCATCGCCTCGAGCACGGCCCCGTCGCCGTGCCCGACGTTGACCACGATCGCGCCGCCGGCTGCGTCGAGGTACCGCTTGCCGTCGGAGTCCTCGATCCACACACCCTCGGCGCGGACGGCCGTGGGGAGCGTCCGGGTGAGCACCCGGTGGAAGACGTTGCTCATGA
The DNA here is from genome assembly GCA_041946645.1 of Candidatus Velamenicoccus archaeovorus. Classification (GTDB taxonomy): domain Bacteria; phylum Actinomycetota; class UBA4738; order UBA4738; family HRBIN12; genus DASQQQ01. Next base: position 6,409 of record JBHGAT010000075.1, read on the forward strand.
CCGGCTCCTCACTTGGTGTAGACGCCCTGGGGGTCGAGCTCCTCGCGCAGGATCCGGAGCTCCTCCTCCGTGGGCGGCGGCGTCTCGGCCAGGTGCTCCGAGACCTTGGGGTCCCATCCCATGTTCGCCCGGACCTCGTCGAGGGTGACCCCGGGGTGCAACGTGGCGAGGGTCATCTCGCCGGTGGCTTCGTCGAAGCCGTACGTGCCCAGGTCGGTGACCACGGAGGTCGGCCCGCTGCCGAACCACCCGCGCCGGCGGTCGTGCTCCGGGTCGCCCGAGTGCCCGGGGCTGGTCCGGAAGTGGAGCGCCTCCACGAACGACCGCTGGGCCTGCCGCATGATCACGAACACCCGGCGCGCGTGGATCGCGATCTCGCACGCGCCCCCCGAGCCGGGGAGGCGGACCTTGGGCGCGTCGTAGTCGCCGATCACGGTCGTGTTGATGTTGCCGAACCGGTCGATCTGCGCGGCGCCGAGGAACCCGACGTCGACCAGACCGGACTGCAGGTAGAACGCGAACAGCTCGTACATGCTGCAGACGGCGGTCGAGCCGGTGACGAGGGTCGGGTCGCCGATCGACAGGGGCAGCCGCTCGGGGCGTGAGCCGAAGATCCCGGACTCGTACACGAGCTGCAGCCCGGGCTCCACCGTACGCTGCGCGAGGTTGCACACGACGTTCGGCAGGCCGATGCCGACGAAGCACACGCGCTGCCCGGCCAGCTGCCGAGCGCTGGCCACGATCATCATCTCCGAGCGCGAGTACCCCCGGGCCTCCTCCGCGCTCATCGGTACGCTCCGAAGTCGACCGGATCCGAGAGCGCCTGGGCCGGCTTCAGCGCCTCCCAGTACCCGGCACCGAGCTTGGCCACGTAGTCCGCGTGCGTCTCGAGGTCGTA
>JBHGAT010000076.1:0-7287 GCA_041946645.1 Candidatus Velamenicoccus archaeovorus
CCCGGGAACGGCGTCGACAGCCGGAAGCCGGTCACCGTCCGCGACCTCCCCAGATCGAACAGCAGGCCCACGCCGGGCTTGTGGAGCTCGCCGTCGAAGTAGTTCTCCGACTTCCACGCCGTGGCCGGGTCGCCGTCGACCGCGAACGGGAGCCCGGAGTCGTTCTCCTGCCCGTCGCCGGGCGGCGGGTCGAACGTGCGGACGGACGCGATCGGCAGCGCGAGGGACGAGACCGAGGGGCTCGGTGACGTCTCGGGCGCCCGGATCCGGATGCCCACGGGACCCCCGAGCTCGAGCCGGCCCAGCGACAGCCCCACGACCACCGCCGCCACGGCGACCACGAGCACGAGCAGCGGGACGGCCAGCCACGTGCCGAACAGCGACGACCGGCGCGGGGCCACCTCCACACCGTCGGGCTGTGGGGAGGCCGCCGTATCGAGCTCGCCCGCGGCCGTGGCCAGCGCCGCCGCGAAGGCCTCCGCCGAGGGGAACCGGTCGGCCGGGTCCGGCGCGAGCGCCCGGATCACCGCGGCGTCCACCGACCGGGGCACCTCGCGGCGGAGGGCCCGGGGGGAGGCCGCCGGGCCCTCCGGGACACGGCCGGTCAACAGCTCGAACAGCAGGGTCCCCGCGCCCCACACGTCGGTCCGGGGATCGGGGGGTCGCCCGGCCCGCTGCTCGGGCGCGGTCCTCTCCCTCGCCGGAGCGTGGTCGTCCGCCCGCCCCGCCGCGACGGCCGCGACGCCGAGCTCGGACAGGCGCGGGTGGCCGTCGGGCTCCAGCACGACGCCGGCCGGCTCGAGCTCCAGATGGAGCACGCCGGCGGCGTGGACCTCGCTCAGCGCGGCGAGCACCGCGACCGTCACCCGGACGGCATCGGCGACGGGCAGGGGGCCGTCGGCGAGGACGTCCTCGAGCGTTCGGCCCTCGACATCCTGCCGGACCACGAAGTAGACCTGGTCCTCCGACCCGGCGTCGAGCAGCCGGGCCACGCCGTGGTGCACCACCCGCGCCAGGGCCCGCGTCTCCTCGGCGAACCGAGCGGGGAACGAGGGGTCGCCGGACAGATCGGGGTGGATCAGCTCCACGACCACCGGCCGGTGCAGGACCGTGTCCGTGGCCCGCCAGGCCGCGCCGACGGGCGTGTGGCCGATCGCCTCCTCCAGCCGGTACCGGCCCGCGAGCAGCGCGTGCGGTCGCTCGGTCCTCACCGGCGAAGTCTACGTCCGTGCCCGTGCGAACCGGTCGAGATCAGAGCGTCGGCGGGCCCGACGTGTCGCTCGCCGTCGCCTTGGTCAGCTTGCGGAGGAAGTCGAACCTCCCGGCGAGGATCGTCGAAGCGCGCTTGGCGAGCGAGATCGTGACCTCGCCGGAGGTCGGGTCGACCTTGAACCGGACGATCCTCGCGCCCTCGTCGTCCTGCCGGACCTCGGCCTCGGCGGTGGTGCGGGCCTCCTCGACGCTCTGGGTCGTCTTGTAGGTGGCGGCGGCCTCGAACGCCGCGCTCTCGGCCGCGTTCTGGAGCTTGAACCGGGTGATCATCACCGATCCGGCGTCCCACGCGGCGACGGCGAAGATCGCCAGCAGGGCGAGCCAGAGGATCATGATCTTGCCGACCAGCCCGCGTTCGTCCCGGATGCGGTTCGCGTCGCTCATCGCCACCTCGCCGTCAGCTGCTTCCGGATGGCATCGACCTCGTCGATGCGCAACATAAGCGCGCAGGCCAGGAAGGCAACCACCCCCGCGATCACGGCGCCGAGCACCTGGACGGCCTGGGTCGCCACCGTCGCGGTGCCGAGCGCGTCCCCGAGGAGCCGGGCCACCCCCCAGGCCACCCCCGCGGTGAGGATCCCGGCCACGACGGTCCGGCCGAGCGTCGACCCGATCCGGCGGCCGTCGAGCCCGTGAAGCCGGCGCACGATCAGCACCAGCATGACGAGCGAGCCGAACGTGTACGCGGTGGCGTGGCCCAGGGCCAGCCCCCGGATCCCCAGGTGCAGGGGGAAGAAGTAGGCGAGGTCCACCGCCGTGTTCAAGGCCACCGCGGCGACGTTCACGAGCGCGGGGGTCCGGGTGTCCTGCATCGCGTAGAAGGCCCGCAGGAGCAACTGGAACAACGAGAACGAGAAGAGCCCGAGCGCGAAGAACACGAGGATCCCCGAGACCAGCTGCGTGTCCGTCGCGTTCGCAGCGCCATGCTGGAGCACGAGCCGGACCACGGGCGTGGCCAGGACGATCAGCCCCATCGCCGCGGGGACGAGGATCACCGCCGTCGTCCGGATCCCTTGCGAGAGCTGCTCCCGGAAGCCGTCGCGATCGCCGCTCGTCCAGCGCGTGGACATCGCCGGCAGCAGGGCGGTGAAGACCGACACCGCGAAGATCGCGTGCGGCAGCTGGAACAGGATGAACGCCGACGTGTACGCGAAGTAGCCGGATCGTCCCGTGGCCAGGACGATGACCACGAGCAGGCCGAGCTGGTTCACCACCACGTAGACGAGCGTCCACACGGCCAGGTGGGCCACCCGCCGGACGGCCGGGTGCCGCAGGTCCAGCCGCCATCGGAACCGGAACCCCAGCCGGCGGAGCGACGGCCACAGCGCGACGGTCATGGCGATCACGCCCGCCGTCGTGCCCACCGCCAGGATCCATCGCTGGAGCGACGTGATGGTCTCCGGCGTGGGCTCGGTGCCGGTGGGCAGCTCGGAGACCACCACGAACGCCGCCATGGTCCCGATCACGATCAGGTTGTTCAGGATCGGCGCGAACATCGGGACCGCGAACCGCCGGTGCGCGTTCAGGAGTCCCGTGGCCACGGCCCCGATCCCGTAGAAGACGATCTGTGGCATGAACAGGCGCAGGCAGAAGGTGGCGAAGTCCCGGGCGGCTCGCGCGCCCGGCCCCGAGTCACCGACCGTGTAGAGGCGGATGATCCACGGCGCGGCGATCACGGTGATCACCGTGACCGCCGTGAGGACCACGAACGCCATCGTGAGCACGGACCTGGCGACGTCCCAGGCCTCCTTGCTCCCGCGGTCCTGGAGCCACTCCACGAACACCGGGACGAAGACGGAGGTCAGGATCCCCCCGAGGATCAGCTCGTAGACGATGTTCGGGGTGTTGTTCGCGACGGTGTACGCGGTCGCCAGCCGCGTCCCCGCGACGCCGAGCGCGAACGCCGTCGCCGACACGCGCAGGAAGCCGGTGATCCTTGACAGCGTGGTCCCGACCGACATCACCGCGGTCCGGCGGACGAAGGCGCTCCGCGAATCGTCCGGGACGAGCTCGGCCGTTTCCGCGGGCTCGCCGTTCACGACGTCCGACGTGGCAGGAACCTCCTCGCCCAGATCCCCAGCGCCACGAGCGCGGCGCCCACGGTGATCACCAGCGCGATCCGGTTGTACGCCGTCGATCGGACGATCAGCTCGGCCGTGCGGATCACGGCGCCGGAGGGCGATGCGATCTGCACGTCGACCGTGAACCGCCCCGTCGTGGTGAGCCGGACGTCGAAGCTCGCGGTGCGGGTGGAGCCGGCGTCGAGCACCATCGTGGAGCTCGGCAGGTCCCGCAGGTGCGACGAGACCAGCCGCACCGTCACCCGGACCGGGACGTCGTTGTCGTTGATCAGCGGCACGAACACCTTCCCGCTGCTCGACGTGAGCGTGTTCACCGGACCGGTGTCGGCTCGCACGCCCGAGAACAGGCGGGAGGCGGCGCCCTCGACGGCGTCGATGTAGGCGCGGCCCTCGGTCTCGGCCAGGACGAAGCGGCCGGACTCGGCCAGGAGCAGCTGGGTCTCGAGCTCGTCCGGCACGGAGCTCTCCTGCACGAGCATCGAGCGGTACACGCCGAGGTCGCGTCGCGCCCGCTTGATCGCCTCGACGTAGGAGCGCGAGAACGGCACCGCGCGGTACGCGGTCGCCGGCGTGGTGCCGGTCGGGGCGAACCGGGAGGCCAGGACCGTGGCCCGCCGCTTGCGCAGCCACGGCGCCTCCGCGACGCCCCGGACCAGCGGACCGAAGAACGCGCCGGGTGGGTCGAGGTCCTCCCCGAACGTGAGGGCGAGCCCACGCTCCGTCCCGGGCAGCTCCAGCCAGATCTGGGCCAGCTCGCCCAGGACCGCGTGCGCCGCGCGGACGGGGTCGTCGGAGACCAGGTCCGAGCGGAGCAACGCCTCCACGCTCGGGTCGGGCACCACGGCCCGGAGGTCCGAGCGGATCCCCGCCAGGTCGGCGATCGGGGGCGGCGCGAACCCCTGGGGCTGCACCGGCGGCGGCGCCACCTCGGGGTCCACGAACAAGAGCGCGACCCCCTGCTCGGCCAGCGCGTCCACCGAGGTGGCGTCCACGGCCGAGTCCGGCGGCCGCAGGACCGAGGGGTCCGGGCTCCCCCCCAGGACGTTCGCCAGGACCTCCCGACCCCGCGAGAGCTGCGTCGAGAGGTCGCGCGAGAGCCCGTTCGCCACGAGCGCGGGGATCCGCGGGGCGGCGAAGGGCAGCGCGGACAGCTCGACCTGGGCGGCGTTCGCGATCGCCTTCAGGTCCGCCAGCGCGCCGGCGGCCAGCGCCGAGCCGTCCTTGCCCGCGGCGACCTGGCGGGTCGATCCCCCGTCGACGACGCGGTAGCCGCCGCGCATCCGCGCGAGCTGCGAGACCAGCAGGGGCGAGATCGCGACGTCGACGGCCGCCCGCGAGGGCCCCTCCACCAGGCGCGTGAGCGCGCGGATCGTGCCGGCCAGGCTGCTGCCGCGCACCAGCTGGTCCCCCAGGGCGGTCGACGCGAAGACGCCGTCGGGTCGCACGTCGAGGGGGTGGTCGAGCACGAACGTCCACGACAGGTCGAGCGGCGTCTCCGGCTTTCGGACCAGGAAGATCACGGGCGTCCGGATCGCCGCCAGGGGGGTGAACCCGCTCCGCAGGTCGATGCGCATCGGGTACACCAGCGACCGGGTCCGGTCGAGCCCGAGCACCGTGGACAGGTCGAGCCGGAACCCGAACGTCCGCGTGCCGCCCGGCGCGATGGCCCCCGTCTGCGGCAGCGTCACGGCGTCGATCACCGCGCTCGTCGGGTCCTCCGAGAGGGACTCCTCGTAGGCGGTCCGGGTGAGGACCGGTCCGAACAGCGTGACGCCGAGGGACAGCCCCTCGACCGGGTCCGTGCCGGTGTTCTCGGCCTGGACGCGCACCTCCAGCAGCCGGTCCTTCAGGCCGTTCCAGGGGGTCTGCGAGACCAGGGTGAGCCGGATGGCCGGGGGCTCCTGTGCGACCGCGTCCGGCGGCGCGAGCAGCAGCAGCGCCGAGACGGCGAGGAGGAGGGCGGCGAGCCGGTGCATGGTCGGCGGGCCCATCCTACCCGTGGCCCCGGAGCAGGGCCGCGGCTTCGCGCAGGCCGTACAGGACGGCGATCGCCATCAGGAAGGCCCCCACCGCGGCGCGGAGGAGCCGTTCGGGAGCGCGCAGGGCCAGCCGGGCGCCGATCCGGGCTCCGGGGATCACGCCGATCGTCAGCCACAGGACCATCGCCCAGTCGACGTGGCCGAGCAGGGAATGCACGACCGTGCCGGGGACCACGATGGCCGTGATGATCAGCAGCGAGGTACCGAGCGCGCGCCTCAACGGCATCCCGATCAGGAGCACGAACGCCGGCACCATCACGATCCCGCCGCCGACGCCGAGCAGCCCCGAGACGAACCCGGCGGCCAGCCCGATCGACGCGTGCTTCCACCCCGCCGTGCTCCCCGGCCGCCAGGGCACCTTGGGGGTCCGTCCCCGCACGATCTGCACGGCGGTCCCGGCGATCAGGAACGAGGTGAGCACCAGCAGGAGGTGCGCGTTCACGAACCGCGTGAGCCATGCGCCCAGCACGGCCCCGAGCATGCCGGGCCCGGCCGCCCACCGGAGCGCCCGGAGGCTGACGTTCCCGGCCCGGCCGTAGGCGAGGGCCCCGGCCACGGCGCTCGGGAACGTGACCGGCAGAGGTGTTCCGACCGCCTGGATCGCCGTGCCGCCCAGCAGGACGTTCACCGCCGGCGTGGTGACGATCCCGCCGCCCACCCCGAAGAGCCCCGACAGCACGCCCGCCAGGAGCCCCGAGCCGATCGCCAGCGCGATCTGCGTCGGCGTCATCCCAGGAGCGCCGCAGCGCGCTCGAGGACCTCTCGCTCGCCCCGGTAGCCGGCGATGCGGACGGCCTCTGCGAGCGCGAACCAGCGTACGTCCTCCATCTCGCCGTCGTGCCGGGAGACGTCGCCGCCGGTCTCCCGCATCAGGAAGAAATGGACGACCTTGCGGACCCGCACGCCCTCCCAGACGTAGACGTAGCGGATGTCGCCGAGGGGTGCCTCGATCTCGGCCTCGAGGCCCACCTCCTCGCGGACCTCGCGGACGGCGGCCTCCTCGGCGGCTTCGCCTTCCTCGATCGCCCCCTTCGGCAGGCCCCACACGAGGTCGCCTCGGCGGGTGCGCCGGGCGGCCAGGACGATCCCCACGTCCGCTCCCGAGCGGCGGTAGACCACACCCCCGGCAGAGACCTCGCGCCGGGTGTCCATCAACCCTGGGGGGATGGGCCCAACCTATACTGGCCGCCTGTGGTCGAGCGCATCGTCGATCTCCTCCGTCCGTACCTCTCGATCCCCTGGGGATACGTCATCGTGGGGGCGGCCACGTTCCTGGAGAACTCGGTCGGGGCCGGCGTCATCGTCCCGGGGGAGACCCTGGTCATCGTCGGCGGATTCTATGCGCGCATCGGCGATCTGGGTCTGGCCGTGGTGGCCCTGGCCGCCTGTCTCGGAGCCGTCCTCGGCGACAACGTCGGGTACCTCCTCGGACGGCGGTACGGACGGGGGCTGCTGGAGCGCCACGGGCGCAAGCTGCTCATCACGCCGGAGCGCCTGGCGCGGGCCGACCGCTACTACCGCTCGCACGGAGGCAAGACCGTGTTCCTGGGCCGGTTCATCCCCGTGGTGCGGAGCGTCGGGTTCATCCTGGCGGGAGTGGCCGGGATGGACTGGCGCCGGTTCGTCGTGTACGACCTGGTCGGGGCGGTGCTCTGGGGGGTCGGCCACTCGCTGCTCGGGTACGCGATCGGGGCGAGCTACGAGCGGTGGAAGGGGTACCTGACGCCGGGCGGCCTGGCCATCCTGGCCGTGCTGCTCCTGCTGATCGGGGCTTCAAAACTGCTCGCCACGCGCCGAAGGGTAGAGAGCGACCTGGACGAGCTGGAGGACGAGGGGGACGGGTCGTCGCGGGGAGGCCCGGGCGCGGGCGAACCGGTGGACGCCGGCGTGAGCAC
>JBHGAT010000077.1:0-7230 GCA_041946645.1 Candidatus Velamenicoccus archaeovorus
CCCTGCTCCCCGAGGACCCAGCTGATCGCGTCCACGAGGTTGGACTTGCCGGACCCATTGGGCCCCACGATCACACTGATACCCGGGGCGAACTCCAGCACGGTCCGATCGGCGAACGACTTGAAGCCGCGCACGGTGAGGGATCGGAGGAACATCTCTGGGTGGCGATGCTAGCAGTGGGTCCGCACCGAATCCGCGATTCGACCGACGATCTTGGCGGTCAGCCGGACACCCGGAACCCCTGCTCGCCCCTCGGTGGCTCCTCGGTCACCAGGGCCTCGTCGACCTGCGCCCACTCCGGCCCCCGACGGCACCACGCGATCATCGTCTCGACGTCCGCGTCGGGGCCCTCGAAGACGGCCTCGACCCGTCCGTCCGGCAGGTTGCGCACCTCACCGGCCAGCCCGAGCTCGCGGGCCCGGGCCGCGCAGCTGGCCCGGAAGAACACCCCCTGCACACGACCGGACACGAGGACGCGGGCCCGCCGCATGCCCCGATGCTCCCACAGGGGCCTGAGGGTTGACGCCGCACCGCTCCGGGTACGGGACCCCCCGACGCGATCCGAGGGACGGCACCGGGAGGCGACGGAAGACGATGCGAGGCAAGACGAGGACCCGAGCGGCGTGGCTCCTGGCGATCCCGATGGTCACGTTCGCGGTGGTGGCGGCGGCCGCCCGGTCGGACCCGGCGACCGCGGCTCCGAGCCGAGCCGGTACCCACCCGCCGGGCAACGACGGCACGGTCAAGGTGGACGGCGTCCCGTTCGACGATCGCCCCGACAACGAGCCCCACGTCGGCTGCGCGTTCCAGATCGACTTCTACGGCTACGACGAGGGGGACCTGAGCGCCACCTACGACTTCCAGCTGTGGGCCCCCACGGGCTCGGGGAGCCTGGAGTCTGGGTCCGTCGCCATCGGGGAGGACGCCGCCAGCGGCGGCACGGACCTGGACGCCTCCGTCACCGTCGACCTCCAGGACGAGCTGGCGGCCTCGGGCGTACCGGCGCACCCCCGGCAGGGCTACCACGTACGGCTCACCGTGCACGCCGAGGGCTCCATCGGCGCCGACACCAAGCACAAGATGCTCTGGGTCGAGTGCGCCGTCGCGGCCACGACGATCCCGCCGGTGAGCACCACGCCCCCGGCCGGCTCCAGCACCCCGCCGGTGAGCACCACGCCCCCGGCCACCGTGTCCGGGACGACGCTCACCCCGCCGGCGAGCTCGAGCGGCCCCCCCGCGACCTCCAGCAGCACGCCCCCCGCGACCTCCAGCAGCACGCCACCCGCGACCTCCAGCAGCACGCCACCCGCGACCTCCAGCAGCACGCCACCCGCGACCGTGTCGGGGACGACCGTCACGCCGCCGACGAGCCACTCCCACGGCACCACGGCTCCCCCGACGGTGGCCGCCGCCACCCTGACCCCTCCGGGCGGAGGCCTGGCGTTCACCGGGAGCGAGACCGTGTGGGCGGCGCTGCTCGCGCTCGGCCTCCTGCTCCTCGGCTCCGGCTCCCTGTGGATGTCCCGGAGGCGCGGACGCTCCGACTGATCGGACGCCTCGCCTAGAATCCGGCCCGAGGGGGTGGGTCGCGTGACGACGTACGACGGTCGGACGGCGCTCCTGGTCGTGGACGTCCAGAACGACTTCGCCGACCCGGCGGGCTCGCTGTACGTCTCCGGCGGCCAGGACGTCCTCCCGGTGGTGAACGCGGAGATCGAACGGGCTCGGGACGCTGGGGCCCTCGTCGTCTACACGCAGGACTGGCACCCGCCCTCGACGCCGCACTTCCAGAAGGATGGCGGCGTGTGGCCCGTCCACTGCGTCGGCGACACGTGGGGCAGCGAGCTCCTGCCTGGGCTCCTCGTCGTCGACGGCGAGCGGATCCGGAAGGGCACGGGCGGCGAGGACGGCTACTCGGCGTTCAGCGTTCGCGATCCCCAGACCGGCACGACGGAGCCCACCCAGCTCGAACGGATCCTCCGTGAGCACGGGACCCGGCGGGTGGTGATCGCCGGCATCGCCACGGACTACTGCGTGGTCGAGTCCGTCCTGGACGCGCGCCGCCTGGGGTTCGAGACGGTGGTGCTCACCGGCGGCATCCGCGCCGTCGACCTGCAGCCGGGCGACGGCGAGCGCGCGATCGAGCGGATGCGCGAGGCGGGGGCCGAGCTCGCCTGACGGGCGGCCTCAGCTCTGGCACTGCGGGCAGAAGTACGAGTTGCGCCCGCTCACCTTGATCACCTCGATCGGCGTCCGGCACCGGCGGCAGGGCTGCCCGGCGCGCCCGTACACCTTGAGCTCCCCCTGGAACTCGCCCGGCTTGCCGAACAGGTCGACGTACGCCTCGTCCTCGAGGGTGGTCCCGCGGAACCGGATCGCCTCCTGCAGCACCTCCTGCAGCGCCCGGTAGATCCGCCGGACCTCCTGCGACGACAGCGAGTCCGACATCCGGTCGTGCCGCAGCCCCGCGGCGAACAGGACCTCGTCCGAGTAGATGTTGCCCAGGCCCGAGATGAACTTCTGGTCCATCAGCAGGGGCTTGAGCTTGCTGGCCCGCTGTGCCATCAGCCCCCCGAACGTCTGCCACGTGAAGACGTGGTCCAGCGGATCGATGGCGATGTGCTGCAGCTCCTTCACCTTGCCGAGGTCGTCGGCCGCGGTCACGAACATCTCCCCGAAGCTGCGCGGGTCGACGAACCGGAGGTCCCCGCCCTGCTGGAACGTGAGGACCACGTGGGTGTGTGCGGGCAGCGGGACGCGCTTGTTGCCGCGCAGGAACTGCCCGCTCATCCCGAAGTGCACGACGAGCACGTCGCCGCCGTCGAGGTGGAGCAGCACGTATTTGCCCCGGCGCTCGGCCTTGGCCACCTTGCGACCCGTGAGCCGGTCCGTGAACTCCCTCCGCTTGACGTGCCGGCGGATCACCCGCATCGCGTTCTTGGTCGGGCGGACCTCGGCCCTGGCCACCTTGCGACCGACGACGTCCTTCTCCAGGTCCCGCCGCATCACCTCGACCTCGGGAAGCTCCACCTATCCCCCCTCCGTCGTGCTCTCGACGTCGCGCTCGGACAGGCGGAGGTAGGCCTCGTGCGCGGCCTGCTGCTCGGCCTCCTTCTTGGAGCGCCCCGTCCCGGTCCCCCAGGCACGTCCACCCAGGTAGACCGTGGCCGTGAAGACCTTCTCGTGATCGGGCCCGCGGTCGGCGATCCGGTACTCGGGCAGCGTGCGCAGGTCCTGCGACGCCAGCTCCTGCAGGATCGTCTTGAAGTCGCGCTCGCCCTCGCCGCGCACGTACGCGACCATCCGCGGGCGGAACAGCCGCTCGATGAGCTCGCGGGCCACGCCGAGCCCCAGGTCGAGGTAGATCGCGCCGAGCACGGCCTCCAGCGCGTCGGCCAGGATGCTGGACTTGTCGCGTCCGCCGCTCATCTCCTCGCCCTTGCCGAGCTTGACGGCTCGGCCCAGCCCGAGAGCCCGCGCGACGTCCGCCAGCGCCGACATGTTGACGATGGCCGCCCGGAGCTTGGCCAGCTCCCCCTCCGCCAGGTCGGGGAACTCGCGGTAGGCGAGGTCCGTGACCACGAGCCCGAGCACGGCGTCGCCCAGGAACTCGAGGCGCTCGTTGTTGACCTCGAGGCCCTCTTCGAACGCGAAGGAGCGGTGCGTGAGCGCGGTCTCGCGCAGGTCGGCGTCGTGGAAGCGCACGTGCAGCGACCGCTCGAGGGCTCGTGACGCCGGCTCGTCGGCCCCGCGCGCGCTCACGCGCCTACTCGACCTCGATGGCCTGGCGGCCCGCGTAGTAGCCACAGTTGGCGCACACCCGATGGGGCAGCTTGGGCTGGTGGCACTGCGGGCACTCGGAGTACGTGGGGGGCTGCGCCTTCCAGGTGGCGCGGCGCTTGGCCCCGCGGGTGTGGCTCTGCCTGCGCTTCGGTACCGGCATCGTTCCGTCCTTCCGGGGTCAGGACCGGTCGGGCGACCGGTCGCCGGGATCGTCGGGATGATCGGGATGATCGGGGTCGTCCAGCTCGTGGAGGAACCGCACGAGACCGGCCCACCGCGGATCCACCCGGGGGGGGCAGGTGCACTCGCCGAGGTTGCGGTCGCCGCCGCACCGCTCGCACAGCCCGAGGCAGTCGGGGCGGCATACCGGCGCGAAGGGCATCGACAGGACCACCGCGTCGCGGACCATGGGCTCGGGGTCGAGGGTGAGGTCCGGCTCGATCGCGTAGTCGTCCTCGGGACCGGCCTCGCGGACGAACAGCTCGTGCATCTCCACGTCGAAGTCGCGCTCGAACTCCTTCAGGCAGCGGGCGCACCGCATGGTCATCCGCCCGCCGACCGAGCCCGTCACGAAGATGCCCTCGACGACGCTCTCGAGCTGGAGGTCCCCGGCCAGCGGCGCGTCGGCCGGCACGTCGGCCAGCTCGGTGTGGAGGCCCTCGACGGACTCGTCGAGATGGACCGTGCGCGTCGCGCCGGGATGCTCGAGCAGATCTCGGATGTCGATGGCCCGCATCACGTCTGGTCCTCCAGACCCTCCGGCGACGGCTCCCGGGCGAACTCCTGCTGGGCAGGGGCCAGGCCCCGCAGCCGCTCCCGTCCCACCTCGACCTGCTCGAGCGTCCTGTGCAACGCCGAGCTCGTGGTCGCGAGGTCCTCGCCGATCCGCTGCAGGGCGATCTCGAACTGCGCGAGCTTGGCGTCCACGTAGTCCTCGGCCTCGAGCCGCATCTGGTTGGCCCGCTCGCGGGCCTCCGCCACGATGGCCTCGGCCTCCCGGTCCGCCCGCTTCACGACCTCTTCCTGCGAGGCCAGCCGGAGCTGCTCGGCCCGGGCCTCCTCGACCAGCTTCTCGGCGTCCCGGCGGGCCTTGGTGAGCAGCTCCTCGCGGTCCTTGACCACCCACCGGGCCTGCTTGATCTCCTCGGGCAGGGACGCCTTCATCTCGGCCAGGAGCTCCAGGACCTCGTCGCGGTTGAGCAGCGCGGAGGAGGAGAGCGGCATGGACTTGGCCTCCTTCACCATGTCCTCGAGCTGCTGCAGGCGGGCCGCCAGATCCATCTACGCCGGCCTCCCCAACCGATCGGCCAGCCGCTCCACCACCGCCGGGGGGACCAGCCCCGAGACGTCCCCGCCGTACCGGGCGACCTCCTTGACCAGCGACGAGGACAGGTACGACCACGTGGGGGCGGTCGTCATGAAGAAGGTCTCGATCCCCCCGAGCCGCTGGTTCATCTGGGCCATCTGGATCTCGTACTCGAAGTCGGTCACCGCCCGCAGGCCCTTGACGATCACGGAGCAGTCGCGGCGACGTGCGAATTCCACGAGCAATCCGGAGAACGAGTCGATCTCCACGTGGGGCAGGTCCGTCACCGCCTCCTTCAGCATGGAGACGCGCTCCTCGACGCTGAACAGCGGCTGCTTGGCAGGGTTCTCCAGCACGGCAACCACCACGGTGTCGAAGTGGTGCCCCGCACGCTCGATGATGTCGAGATGACCGTTCGTCACGGGGTCGAACGTCCCCGGACACAGGGCGGTCAGACCCATCCGGACCTCCCGGGCTAGCGCTGGTGGTAAACCAGGACGAGGCTGTCCCCGTAGCGGAGCCGCCTCGCGAGCCGCCAGTCTACCGGAATCACAGGCGTGGAACTCCGGTTCCTGCGGGTCAGCGCCACCGTCCAGCCCTCCGGGGCCAGCCAGCCCTCGGCCAGCCCGGCCAGGACCCCCTCGACCTGGGCCGGAGGCGCCTCGTAGGGCGGATCGGCCAGGCAGAGCTCGAACGGACCTCCCGCCTTGTCATCTCCGATGAGAAAGTCGGGGACGCCCTGCCGGACCACCCGAGCCCGCTCGGCCAGCCGCGTCCGCCGGAGGTTCTCCCGGATCGCCGCCACGGCCCGCCGATCCCGGTCGACGAACACGGCCCTCTCGGCCCCCCGGGAGAGCGCCTCGATCCCCAGGGCTCCGGTGCCCGCGAACAGGTCCAGCACCCGGGCCCCGGGCACGGCATCGCCGAGGCTCGAGAACAGCCCCTCCCGGGCCCGGTCGGACATCGGCCGCACCCCCCCGGGCACCGGCGCGAGCCGGGCCCCCCGAGCCACCCCGGCGATCACCCGCACGGGCAGCACTGTAGCCGTGGGATGCACCGACTCAGGAGTGGAACAGCCAGTCGATCGACCGCTCGAACCGGGTCCGCAGCTCGTCCACGAGCGCGGGGTGCCGCTCGAGCCGCGGGTCGGCGTCGATGAGCGCGAACGCCCGCGCCCGGGCCCGCTTGACGACCTCGAGGTCCTCGGCCAGACGGGCCAGCTTCAGGTCGGGCATCCCGGACTGCCGGACGTCGAAGAGCGTGCCCTCGCCGCGGAGCCGCAGGTCCTCGTCGGCCAGCTCGAACCCGTCGGTGGTCCGAGCCATGGCCTCCAGGCGGGCCCGGGCGTCCGGGTTGTCCGACCGGCTCTCGTCGAACAGGACGCAGGTGGACGGGTGCTCGCCGCGCCCGATCCGGCCCCGGAGCTGGTGCAGCTGGGCCAGCCCGAACCGCTCCGCGTTCTCCACGAGCATCACCGTCGCGTTCGGGACGTCGACGCCGACCTCGATCACGGTGGTCGAGATCAGGACGTGATGCGTTCCCGCCCGGAACGCCTCCATCACGCGCTGCTTCTCGGCCGGCCGCATCCGTCCGTGCAGGAGCTCGACCGACAGCGCGGGGAACACCGCGGTGGCCAGCCGCTCGGCCTCGGCCTCGGCCGCCCGGACCTCCTTGGCGTTGCTCTCGTCGATCGCCGCGCAGACCACGAACGCCTGCCGTCCCGCCTCCGCCTCCCGCCGCACCAGCTCGTAGGCCTCCCGCCGCTCGGCGGCCGTGCGTGCGATCCGGGTCCGGACCGGCCGGCGACCCTTCGGCATCTCGTCGAGCACCACCACGTCCAGGTCGCCGTAGTAGGTGAGGGCCAGGGTCCGCGGGATCGGGGTCGCCGTCATGATCAGGACGTCCGGCGACCCGCCCTTGCCCTTCAACGCCATGCGTTGGTGGACGCCGAAGCGATGCTGCTCGTCGATCACGGCCAGGGACAGGTCGTGGAACGACACGCCCTCCTGCACGAGCGCGTGCGTCCCGATCACCAGGTCGACCTCTCCGTTCGCGACGCCGTCGAGGATCCGCCGGCGGTCCTTGCCGGTCACCGCGGCGGTGAGGAGCGCGTACGTGAACGTCCGCTCGAGCCCCGGACC
>JBHGAT010000078.1:0-7213 GCA_041946645.1 Candidatus Velamenicoccus archaeovorus
GTCCGGGTCGTGCGCGACGCCCTGCTCCGCCGCCTCGACGCGCCGCTTGCGGTAGGCCACGCCGAGCTCCAGCGTGAACAGCTCGTCGAACTTCAACCGGTCGCGCGCCTCCTCGAGCTCCCGTGGCGACGCGGGGAAGTGGATCGCCCGGATCGCCCGGTCGAAGGAGGGCAGCGACTCGGTCCGCACCACGTCCTCGGGGAGCGGCTCGGGCACCGGGGGCAGGCGCTCGAGCGCACGGTAGACGAGCTCGCGGATCGTGCGGGTGCTCACGCCCTCGGTGGCGGGATGGATCGGCGTGATCCGACCCGTGTGGACCTGGTCCGCCTCGTCGCCGCGCAGCACCTCCACCTCCTGGTTGGCGAGCTGGAGGTGCCCCCGGTACCGCTGGACCAGGCCCCACGCCGCGAGCTCCTGTCCCTTCGCGTACTTGGGTGCCCACCTCCGGGTGAAGAAGGTGAGATCGAGGTGCCCCGTGCCGTCGAAGATCCCGACGGTGGTGACGATCAGGTCCCGCTGGCGGGCGGCCCGGTGCGAGTCCACCGAGCGGACCCTGCCGATCACCGTGGCCTGCTGCCCCACCCGGAGGTCGCCGATCCTGGCCACCTGGGACCGGTCGATGTACCGCCGGGGGTAGTGCGCGAGCAGATCCCGGACGGTGCGCAGATCGAGCCCATCCGCCAGGGCCTCGGCGGCGGGCGGGCCCTTGCGGCTGGTGCCCATCCGTCGGGAGGCCAGGCCGGCGTCGATCGCGCGGATCGGGGACGCGAGCGTGAGCGTCATGCCGCGACGAGGGCGGGCCCCTGAACCATACCGGGGTTCTACCATGGGCCCGGTGACGTTCCGTCGACGGCTCGCGGCGCTGATCGTGGTGGCCTCGCTGGCCGCCGCGTGCGGCTCCTCCCCGGCCGGCTCCGGCGGCGGGGCGGACGTGCCGACCGTCCTCGCGACCAACGCCACCACGGCCGCCCTGCTCCCGACGGACGTCATGGCCCTGCCGACGTTCGACTACGACCGGTTCCGGGAGCTGATGGGGCAGCTCCGGGGCACTCCCGTCGTGGTGAACGTCTGGGCCTCCTGGTGCGGCCCCTGCCGGGAGGAGGGGCCCCGTCTGGCCGAGGCCGCGACGACGTTCGGCTCACGGGTGCAGTTCCTGGGGATCGACATCCTCGACGCGCGCCCCTCCGCCCGGTCCTTCATGCAGCGCGAGGGTTGGACCTATCCCAGCCTGTACGACCCCCGAGGCTCGATCCGGGACGGCCTGGGCTTCTTCGGCCAGCCGGTGACGGTCTTCTTCGACGCCTCGGGGCGCCCCGTGTCGAGCTGGAGCGGGCCGGTCACCGCCGAGATCCTGCGCCGCCGGATCCGGCAGCTGCTCGCGTGAGCGCGGAGCCGCCTTCGGGCCGGTCGAGGCCGTCTGCTACCCTGTCTCGGCCATGGCAGCCGTGTGCGACATCTGCGGGAAGAAGCCGTTCTTCGGCAAGCAGGTCTCCCACTCCCACCGTCGGAGCAACCGCCGGTGGGACCCCAACGTGCAGCGGGTCCGGGCCATCGTCAACGGCTCGCCCACGCGCCTGCACGTGTGCACGAGCTGCCTCAAGGCCGGCAAGGTGCAGCGCGCCGGCTGAGGCTCCCACCAGGCCCGATGCCCCCTTCGGGCCATCCCGCGTAGTCATCTCGGACCACCCCCGAACGGCCCACGGGACCACCCGCATGACCCATGGGTGAGGCCCGGAAGGCCGTTTGCCCGCAGGCATCCGGCCGGTACGATGCTTCGGGACGAGGAGAGGGGACCGGGTGAGCGACGGACGACTGACGGTCGTCATCGCGGGCCGCGTCTACCCGAGCGTGGACGGGGTCCGGTTGTTCCTCGAGGGGAGCGGCTACGAGGTCGTTGCCCTCGTGTCGTCGTTCGCCCAGCTGGAGGACGCGCTCGCGGCGGACCACCCGGACGCCGCGATCGTCGGCGACGAGCTCGTCGGGGACCGGACCGTCGCCGCCCTCCGCCGGATCTCTCCCGACACGCGCGTGATCGTGGTGGGTCCCGCCTCCGGCGTGCCGGCCGGTCCGCCCGACGGACCCGACGCGTACGTGCCCCGCGGCGAGCCGCTGGCCGCCTTCACCACGAGCCTGGCGGCGCTGCTGGTGGGCGTGCGGCAGGTCCCCAGCCCCCCGCTGCCCGGACCTGCGACGGCGGCCCGGCGTCGCGGGGCCGAGCGCGTCCGAGCGCTCCAGCTGGTCGCCGCGGTGGCCGTGGCGTTCGGCCTGGGCGGCCTGGCCCTCCTGTACTCGGGCGGCACCCGGCCCGTCGGCGGGACGCTGGCCCTCCCCTCCATCCCACCGGTCGCCTCCTCGTCGTCCCCCTCGCCCGGCACGTCCCCGGCCGCCGCCGCGCTCCAGCAGGCCCGATCCTCGCTCGTCCAGCTGGTGCAGGCGATCCAGTCCCGGCGGTTCGGCGTCGCGGTGTCGGAGGCTGAGACCCTGATCGCCGAGCGCCACCGGGCCGAGCAGGGCGGTGCGTCCGTCGACGTGCTGGACACCGAGGTGCTCTCCGCCCTCCAGCCGGTGGTCGGCATGCTGCCGGTGGACCTGCTGCCCACGTTCCAGCGGATCCTCGGCGGCCTCATGCCGCCGGTGGCGGCGCAGGTCCAGATCACCGGGAGCGGCGCGTTCGGACAGGTCCAGGTGGGCTCGTCCTCCGACGCGCGGAGCGTGGTGATCGGCAACGCCGGCGGCGAGGATCTGGAGCTCACGGGCGTGGCTCTCGCGGGCGCCGCGGCCGCCGAGTTCTCCGTCTCGACGGACTGTGCCGGCGCGCTGCGGCCCGGCGGCTCGTGCACCGTGCAGGTCACCTTCGCGCCCACCACCCCCGGCGACAAGCTCGCCACGCTGGTGGTCGAGGGACCGGACGCGGGGGGAGCCTCCCTCCCGCTCTCCGGGACGGGCGTGGTGGCTCCGCCGCCCGATGCCGATGCGCCGGTGATCGTCTGCGATCAGCCGGCTCCCGGGTGGTTCGGGGGCGACGTGGCCGTCACCTGCACCGCGCAGGACCCGGGCTCGGGGCTCGAGGCCGCCGCGGACGCCTCGTTCTCGCTCACCACCACCGTCCCGCCGGGAACGGAGGACGCCAACGCCTTCACCGGGGCCCGCACCGTGTGCGACCGGGAGGGCAACTGCGCCCAGGCCGGCCCCATCGGCGGGATCAGGGTGGACCGACGCGCCCCCGAGGTGTCGTGCGAGCGGCCCGACCGGGCCTGGAGGTCGGCCAACGCCTCGGTCGCCTGCCGGTCCCGCGACCGGGGGTCGGGGCTGGCGGCTGCGTCGGACGCGACCTTCGCCCTCGGGACGAGCGTCGGCCCCGACGCCGAGGTGGTCGACGCCGCGACCGGCTCGCGCCGCGTGTGCGACGCCGTCGGCAACTGCACCACCGCGGGGCCGTTCGGCGGTTTCAAGATCGACCGACGCGCCCCCGAGGTGACCTGCGAGCGGCCCGACGACGCGTGGCACGGCACGGACGTGCGGGTGGACTGCTCGGCCACCGACGGCGGCTCCGGCATCGAGCCCCGCGGCGACGCTTCGTTCGGTCTGTCGACGAACGTCCCGGCCGGCACGACCGACGCGAACGCGGCGACCGGCACCGCCCGCGTGTGCGACGCGGTCGGCAACTGCACCACCGCGGGGCCGATCCGTGGGTTCAAGGTCGACAAGGAGGCCCCCCGGATCGCGCTGACCGGCCTGTCGAACGGCGCCACGTACCTGTTGAACGAGTCCGTGTCGGTGGGCGCTTCGGCCGGCTGCACCGACCAGGGATCGGGTGTCGACACGTGCACGGTCCCCGACCGGGTGGACACGGGGTCCGTCGGCACTTTCTCGCTCACCGTGACGGCCTCCGACGAGGTCGGCAACACCGCGAGCCTGTCCGTGAGCTACGCCGTCACGTACGGCGTCGAGCTCTCGGGAGGGAAGAAGAACAAGATCGAGCTCCGGCTGGTCGACGCGAGGGGGGCCAACGTGTCCTCGTCCTCGGTCGAGGTGACCGCGATGGACCTCGACGGCGAGCCCCTGGGGCGCCGGTTCACCTACGACCGACACGACCAGGAGTACTCGCTCACGATCCCCGGCAACGTGCACGAGGGCTCCCACGTCCTGCACGTACGCGCGAGCGGCGACCCCGTGACACACACCGTCACGTTCATCGAGGAGTAGCGGGTTCGCTCCGAACCGGCGCCACCTGGTCCGGAGGGCGGTCGGACGGTATCGTGGTGCGACACGTCCGAAGGGAGGACCGGTGCCTCGGATCCCCTACCCCGACCTGTCCGCGATCGACGACCCGGAGATCCAGGGCTACCTGGAGCACGCCCGCCGGCACGGGACGCCGAGACCCGAGAGCCAGGCGATCCGCGCCCACAACCCCAACGTGATCCGGGCCTTCTCCCAGGCCTGGGAGCTGACGTTCCGCCAGGGCGTCCTCGAGCACCGGGTCAAGGAGCTGTGTCGCGTCTACGTGTCCAAGTCGATCGCCTGCGAGTACTGAGGGGTCCAACGGTCCGTCCAGGGTGGACGGCAGGGCCTCACCGAGGAGCTGTTCGACGAGCTCCTGCACTTCCAGGACTCGGACCGCTTCACCGAACGTGAGAAGGCGGCGCTCACCTACACCAGCGCGATCGTCTGGGAGGCGTCGATCGCCGACGACGCACTGTGGGAACGGCTGCACCGGCACTTCACCGATCCGGAGCTCGTCGAGCTGGGGTTCTTCGTGGCGCTCACGCTGGGCCAGCAGCGCTGGATCAAGACCCTCGACATCGGGCACGGCGAGGTGCTCGGCGACACGTCCACGGGCCTCGCACCGGGCGTGGTCGAGACCGAGGCGGACGCGGGCTGACCGGAACGGCCCTCGCCCTCAGGGGGCCGAGCCGCCGGCCTCGCGGATGGCCCGCCAGAGCTTCTCGGGCGTGAACGGCGGGTCGAGATGCCGGACGCCCAGCGGGGCCAGAGCATCGGCGACGGCGTTGGCCACGGCGGCGGGCATCGCGATGGAGCCGCTCTCGCCGATCCCCTTGGCCCCCAGCGGATCGAACGGCGAGGGGGTCTCGATCAGCTCGCTCTCGATGGGCGGCGCCTCGACCGCGGTGGCGATGCCGTAGGCGAGGAAGCTCCCGGTGAGCACCTGGCCGTCATCGCCGTGGACCATCTCCTCGAGCACGGCCTCCCCGAACCCCTGCACCGTCGAGCCAACCACCTGGCCCTCGGCGAGCAGCGGGTTGACGATCCTGCCGGCGTCGTCGACGGCCACCACGCGCTCCACCCGGAGGACGCCGGTCTCCGCATCGATCCGCACCGCCACGACGTACGCGCCGTAGGGGAAGACCGGGCCGGGCAGCTCGAACCGACGCCGGACCACCAGGCCCTCGTCCCCGGCCCGGGCGGCGACCTCGGCCAGGCCGACCTCCCGACCCGCGGCGCGGGCCCGCCCCCCGCCCCACACCACGTCCTCGGGCTCGACGCCCAGCAGCGACGCGGCGATCCGGGTGGCCGAGCCCCGGAGCGCCGTCGCGGCCTCCAGCACGGCCGATCCGCCGATCGTGACGGAGCGGCTCGCGTAGCTCCCCATGCCCTCGGGGACGAGGCTCGTGTCGCCGGTCTCCACCACCACCTCCGACGGGTCCACCGCCAGCGCGTCGGCGGCGATCTGCGCGAACGTCGTCTGGTGCCCCTGGCCGTGGGGCGTGGACCCGGTGCGCACGACGATCGACCCGTCGGGCCCCACACGCACCTCGCCGGTCTCCCACAGCCCGGCCCCCGCCCGCTCGACGAACACGGCGACCCCCGTGCCGGACAGGACCCCCCGATCGTCGGGTCCCGACCGCCCGCCCCCGCCCGGCGGAGCACCGGCGCCGGCCGCCTCCGGGTCCCCCACGCGCTCCCGCCGCTCGCCGAACCTCGCGCAGGCCCGGTCGAGCGCCCTCGCGTAGTCGCCGGAGTCGTAGCGGAACCCCAGGGCCGTCGTGTACGGGAACCGGTCGGGCGGGACGAAGTTGCGGCGGCGGAGCTCGACGGGGTCGATGCCGAACTCGCGCGCCGCCAGGTCGACCAGCCGCTCGATCGTGTACGCCGCCTCCGGCCGGCCGGCTCCCCGGTAGGGTCCGGTGGGGACCCGGTTGGTGGCCAGGCCGAGCAGCTCGACGTCCGCCGCCGGGATGTCGTACGTGCCCGTCATCAGCATCGCGCTGGTGACCGGGACGACCGGCGTGGTCGGGTACAGGTAGGCGCCCAGGTCGGCCACGACCCGGACCCGGAGCGCGAGGAAGCGGCCCCGAGCGTCCACCGCGAGCTCCGCGTCGGCGGACTGTCCCCGCCCCTGGTACGCGGCGAGGAAGTTCTCCGAGCGGTCCTCGAACCACTTCACCGGCCGGCCCAGGCGCATGGCCGCGATCGCGGCGACCCCCGCCTCGGTGGCCAGCGTGCCCTTGCTCCCGAACGCTCCCCCCACGTCCTCGACCACCACGCGGATCCGATCGGGCGGCCGGCCGAGCACGGCGGCCAGATGCCCCCTCGGCCGGTGGGGATCCTGGCTCGACAGCCACAGGGTGAGCAGGTCGCGATCGGCGTCGAACGCAGCGACCGCGCCCCGCGGCTCGATGGGCGCGGCGGCCAGCCGGGGAAGGAACAGCCGAGCCCGGATCACCCGGTCGGCGCGCGCGAACGCCCCCCCGACGTCCCCGGTGACCCGATGCCACCGGACCAGCACGTTGTCGGGCGCCTCCTCGTGCAGTGCAACGCGTCCGGAGAGCGCGGCGTGTGGGTCCCCGACCACCTCGAGCGGCTCGAGGTCGGGCACCACCAGCTCGGCGGCGTCCTCGGCGGCGGCTCGGCTCTCGGCCACCACCGCCGCCAGGGCCTCGCCCACGTACCGGACGCGGTCGCCGGCGAGGAGCGGCGGAGCGACCGGCACGACCTCGCTGCCCTCGGCCCGCCCCACCGGCATGGGGTGCAGCGGTCCGAGGTCGGCGGCGGTCAGCACCGTGAGGACCCCGGGCGCCGCTCCGGCCGCGCGGGCGTCGACGCCGCGCACCACGGCGTGGGCCAGGGGGCTGCGGACCATCACGAGGTGAGCCAGGTCCGGGAAGGATCGCCCGTCCACGAACCGGCCCCGGCCCCGGACCAGCTGGCGGTCCTCACGCCGGCGCTCGGCCCGTCCGATCCAGCCGCCGGC
>JBHGAT010000079.1:0-7209 GCA_041946645.1 Candidatus Velamenicoccus archaeovorus
CGGCGTCCCGAACGGCGTGACCGTGGCCCAGTCGAGCAGCGACCCCAGCGCGACCAGCGCGCCGCCGAGCGTCAGCGCGAGGAAGCTCGCCAGGCGCAGCCGGGTGGGGCGCGCGGTCGACAGGAGCTCGGGACCCATGGCCGGGGGGCAGTGTGCCATCCGGCCCGGGTGGGGCAAAGCACCCTCGGCCACGATGGACCCGCATGGATCCCACGGAGCGCCCGGTACCCGTCCGCGAGGTCCCGGCGGAGGCCATCACGGAGGCCGTCCGCGAGCTCTGCGTGCGGATCAACTACGAGGTGCCGGAGGACCTGGTGGAAGCGGTCCGCCGGGCGCGCGAGCGGGAGGCCTCGCCGCTCGGCCGGCAGGTGCTCGACCTGCTGATCCGGAACCAGGAGCTGGCGGCCGAAGGGGAGTACCCCTACTGCCAGGACACCGGCTCGACGGTCGTGTTCATCGACGTGGGGCAGGACGTCCACATCGTGGGTGCCGATCTGGCCGACGCGATCGACGAGGGCGTCCGCCGCGGCTACGCGGACGGGTACCTGCGGCGCTCGATCGTGCGGGACCCGCTGTTCCAGCGGACGAACACCGGCGACAACACCCCGGCGTTCGTGCACACGCGGATCGTCCCGGGCGACCGGGTCCGGATCCAGGTCGACGCCAAGGGCGGCGGCTCGGAGAACAAGGGGCGGCACGCCATGCTGAAGCCCTCCGACGGGCTCGACGGCGTGACCACGTTCGTGCTGAAGGCCGTGGCCGAGGCCGGCCCCGACGCGTGCCCACCGGGCATCGTCGGCGTCGGGATCGGCGGCAACTTCGAGTACGCGGCCATCCTGGCCAAGCGCGCGCTGATGCGCACGGTGGGGGCGCCGAACCCGGACCCGCGAGTGGCCGAGCTCGAGGCCGACCTGCTCGAGCGGTGCAACGCGCTGGGCCTGGGGCCGCAGTCGCTCGGCGGGACGCAGACGGTGCTGGCCGTGCACGTGGAGACGATGCCCACGCACATCGCATCGCTCCCCGTGGCCGTGAACATCGAGTGCCACGCGCACCGGACGGGCACGGTGGTGATCTAGCCGTGGCGGTCGAGCGTCTCGAGGACGGACGGATCCGGATCCTCGCACCGCTGTCCGACGAGGACGTCCGGGCGCTCTCCGCGGGCGACGTCGTGCTGATCTCGGGAAGGATGTACGCGGCGCGCGACGCCGCACACGAGCGCCTTGTGGAGATGCTGGACGCGGGGCAGGCCCTGCCGTTCGACCTCGCCGGGCAGATCGTCTACTACGTCGGTCCCACCCCCGAGCGGCCCGGCCACGTGATCGGCTCGGCCGGGCCCACCACCGCGAGCCGCATGGACCGGTACACGCCCAGGCTGCTCGAGATCGGCCTGAAGGGGATCGTGGGCAAGGGCGGCCGCGGACCGGTCGTCAGGCAGGCGCTGGAGGCCCATACCGCGGTCTACATGGCCGCCCTGGGGGGCGGGGGAGCGCTGGCCGCCCTCCGGATCCGGGCCCAGCGGGTCATCGCCTTCGAGGAGCTCGGACCGGAGTCGGTCCGGGAGCTCGAGGTCGAGGACTTCCCCGTGTGGGTGGTGAACGACCATCGGGGGCGGGACCTCTACGCCGAGACGATCCGGCCGTGGCGGCGGAACGAACTGCTTCCCGAGGAGCTCCGGCTCGCCGCGGACGCGTAGGCGTTGCGCCCCCGTCCGCGTACGATCCCGTCTCGGAGGTGAGGCATGAGCAGGCCGGACCGCAGCCCGCGAGCGTTCTTCACCAACTGGCGGACCTACGACGGACCGTTCGCGACCAAGGTCCGGCTGACCCTGCGCAACCGGTTCCGCGCCGTCGTCCTGCTGAAGGGCTGCTGCGGCCACGACGGCGAACCGGGCTGTTGACAGCTCCCGGCCGAGGGCTCCGGTCGGAGCCCGGAGGGGCACCAGCCGTAGGGCGGGCTACCGCTTGCCGGTCTTCGCCGCGGTCTTGCCGGTGGGGACGATCCGGGCCGAGCCGCCGCTGGGCGTGAACACGGTCTCGTGGCCGTCCTCCCACCGGACCCGGTAGCGGACCCCGACCTCGCCCTCGATGACCTCCAGGATCTCCCCTTCCCGGGTGGGCTGGCCGACGGTCTCCGACTCGACGACGATCCTGTCTCCGACCTTCGCGGTCATGACGGGACACCTCCGTGATGCCTGCATCCGATTTCTAACGTGCCGGACGAGCTCTTGACCACCCCCGGCGGCCCAGCCGTCTCAGGGCCTTCGTCACGGCCGCCGCGACCTCCTCGGTGGAGGCCGTCCCGCCCAGGTCGGGGGTCCGGACCTCTCCCTCGGCAAGCACGTCGTCGACGGCGCGGGTGAGGGCCTCGGCGGCGTCCCGCTCGCCCAGGTGGCGCAGCATCATCGCCCCCGACAGGATCATCGCCAGCGGGTTGGCCAGGCCGCGGCCGGCGATGTCCGGCGCGCTCCCGTGCACCGGCTCGAACACGGCGTACTCCCAGCCCAGGTTGGCCCCCGGGGCCAGGCCCAGGCCTCCCGACAGCCCGGCGCACAGGTCCGAGAGGATGTCGCCGTACAGGTTGGGCAGCAGCAGGACGTCGAAGTCCTGGGGCGATCGGGTCAGGCGCATCGACAGGTGGTCGATCTGCATCTGCTCGAACGCGACGTCCGGGTAGCCGGGCGCCTCCTCCTCCGCGATCCGGAGGAACAGCCCGTCCGAGAACCACATGATGTTGGCCTTGTGGCCCAGCGTGACGGTGCGCCGGCGGTTGGCGCGGGCGAACTCGAACGCGAACCGCACGATCCGCCGCGCCCCCGTCACCGAGATCGGCTTCAACGTGATCCCGGCGTCCGCCCGGACCGTCGCACCCGCCAGACGCTCGAGCAGGGCTCGGAGCTCGGCCGTCTCCGGGGCGCCCCGCTCGAACTCGATCCCCGCGTACAGGTCCTCGGTGTTCTCGCGGATCACCACCAGGTCGACGCCCGTGTACCGGCCCGGCACACCGGGGAGGCTCCGGGACGGCCGCACCGCGGCGAACAGGTCGAGCCCGTGACGGAGCGCCACGTTGACGCTGCGGAAGCCCGTCCCCACGGGCGTCGTGATGGGCCCTTTGATCGCCGTCCGGGTCCGCCGGATCTGCTGCAGGACCCGATCCGGCAGCGTGGTCCCCTCCCGCTCGAGGGTCGTCTCCCCGGCCTGCTCGACGATCCACTCGAAGGCCACCCCCGTGGCCTCGAGCACGCGGCGCGTGGCCTCCGAGACCTCGGGGCCGATCCCGTCCCCGGGGATCAGGGTGACCAGGTGGGCCATGGGTTGCACGATATCGGACCGGCCTCGCTGCGCCGCCGTAGCTCGCCCTTCGGCGGCCGCACGCAGCGCCGGGTAGGCCGGAGGACCTAGCCCCGATGGACCGGGGGGCCGTTAGGGCTAAGAACGGAGCGGTTGCGGACATCCGCCGGATGCGGGGCGGGGTGGCCTCGCGCATCCTGGGTCCAGGCAGGGGACCCGAGGGGATCCTGTCGTGGGATGGGAGGAGCGGACGGGATGGCGAGCATCCATCGGGGCTTGAACCTGGCGTTCGCGGCCGTGGCCGCGGTGGTCGCGACGGCGACCATGACGCACCTCGTCACCTCGACCAGCGCCGCTCGGCTCGCGGGCGCGCTGGGGGTGGCGGCGCTCGGGTGGGCCGTGATCCTGCGCCTCCTCCGCCAGACCTCGTGAGGAAGGAGCGCGTCGTGAAGGGGTTGCGCCGTGACGACGGGGCCGTCGCCGTGCTGGTGGCTCTGCTGCTGCCCGTCGTCATGGCGATGGTGGTGCTGGCGGTCGACGTGGGGGCGCTCGAGACCCATCGGCGGTCGATGGTGAACACGGCGGACTCGGCCGCCCTGGCCGCGGCGCAATCGTGCATCGACCCCACGGCTTACGGGGACCCGGAGACGCTGGCCGACCAGTACGCCGCCCGGAACGAGGCCGGCTCGCAGGGCGGGATCGTCTGGACCGACACGGTCAACTGCGGGACCGGGCAGGCCGGGCACGTCGCGGTCCGGTACACCGCGCCGCACCAGTACTTCTTCGCGCCGGCGATCGGGTTCGCCTCGAGCACCACCGTGACCGGGGAGGCCACGGCCGAGTGGGGGCCGACCGGCGGCACGAACCCCATCCCGCTGGTCCTCGACCTGGGCTCGATCAACGCCACCTGCGACGTCCCGAACATCCAGCAGGGGACCGTCTGCTACTTCTGGTACGACAACGACAAGTTCTCCGGCTCCAACTGGGGCTTCCTGAACCTGGCCCGGTGGGACGTCGATGAGGGCGATGCGTGCCCCAACCAGGGTGGCGCTCCCCAGCTGCGGGACTGGCTGGTGGGCACGGGGGTCCCCTTCCTCGACCTCAACTACCCCGATCCGACCTACGTGTGCCGGATCCCCGGCCTCACCGACAACCTGTGGTTCAACCAGATCGCGTGGCTGGTCCAGAACCACGCCGAGCGGGACTTCCCCATCAACGACCCCAGCCAGCAGCTCACGCTGCCCAGCGGCGTGATCGACAAGTACGACATCATCGGCTTCGCGCACATGGCGTTCTGGGGGATGTGGCGGGCCGACGACGCGCCGATCGAGTGCCAGGGCGTCCGGCCCGCCGAGCAGCCCGCCGGCGGTGGCGGCGGCAACGGCAACGGCAACGGCGGCCCAGGTGGCGGCGGGCAGGGCAACAACAGCGGGTACTGCCTGGCCCTCAAGTGGAACGGGGCCGACATCGGTGGGACGCCCGGCGACGGTGCGGACTTCGGGCTGTACGGGGTGCGGCTGATCCGGTAGGCGGGGCCCCGGTGCTCAGAAGCGGTCGAACAGGATCGATCGCTTCACGTCCTGGATCGCCTTGGTCACCTGGATGCCCCGAGGGCAGGCCTCCGTGCAGTTGAAGGTGGTCCTGCACCGGAACACGCCGGTCTTCTCCGACAGGACCTTGAGGCGCTCGTCGGCGGCCCGGTCGCGGCTGTCGTAGATGAACCGGTGAGCGTTCACGATGGCGGCCGGACCGACGTACTCCTCGTCGCCCCAGAAGATCGGGCACGACGTGGTGCAGCAGGCGCACAGGATGCACTTGGTCGTGTCGTCGTACCGATGGCGCTCCTCGGGCGACTGGCGCCGCTCCTTCTCGGGATCGCCCTCGTCGTTGACGAGGTAGGGGAGGATCGAGCGGTACCCGGCGAAGAACGGCTCCATGTCCACGTACAGGTCCTTGAGGACCGGCAGCCCGCGGATCGGCTCGACCGTGACCTTCGGGACCACGTCCCGCACGAGGACCTTGCACGCCAGACGGTTCTTCCCGTTCACCATCATCGCGTCCGACCCGCAGATCCCGTGGGCGCACGAGCGCCGCAGCGCCAGCGTGCCGTCGTGGTGCCACTTGACCTCGTGGAGCGCGTCCAGGAGCCGATCGTTGGGGGACGCCTGGATCTCGAACTCGTCCCACCACGACTCCTCGCCCCGGAGCTCGGGGTTGTAGCGCCGGATCCGGAGCGTGAGCGAGACCGTGCCGGCGGCCCCCGCTCGGCGCTGGTCGGAGCTCTCGAGGACGTCGCCGAGGGGCTGGGTGCTCATCAGTACTTCCGCTCCATCGGGACGTACGTCCCGAGCTTCACGTCCTTGTACTCGAGGCGGATGCCGCCGTCGTCCTCCCGGTAGGCCAGGGAGTGCTTCAGCCAGTGCTCGTCGTCGCGCAGGGGATGATCCTCGCGGTAGTGGCCGCCCCGGCTCTCGTCGCGGGCCAGCGCCGCCGCCACGAGCGTGTCCGCGCAGTCGAGGAGGAACCCGAGCTCCACCGTCTCCATCAGGTCGGTGTTGTACATGCGACCCTTGTCCTGCACGAGCACCCGGTCGTACCGCTCCCGCAGGCCGCCCAGGACCTCCTGCATCTTCCGGAGGCTCTCCTCGGTCCGCACCACGAACGCCAGGTCGTACATCTGCTCCTGCAGCTCGCTGCGGATGTCGGCGGCGTTGGTGCCCTCGCGCCGCTCGAGCAGGGCGCCGAGCAGGTCCTCGGTGAACCCCTCGGGCCGCTCGGGGAGCTCGGGCAGGTCGGCCTCCCGGGCGAACCCACCCATGTGGCGCCCGCCCCGGCGGCCGAACACGACGATGTCGAGCAGCGAATTGGTCCCCAGGCGGTTGGCCCCGTGGACCGAGACGCAGGCGCACTCGCCGGCCGCGTACAGACCGGGGACCGGGGTCTCCTCCGGTCCCACGACCACGCGCCCGTCGACGTCGGTGGGGATGCCGCCCATCGCGTAGTGCGCGGTGGGCTGGATCGGCACGGGCTCCGTGGTGGGCTCCACGTTCAGGTAGATCCGGGCGAACTCGGTGACGTCGGGGAGCTTCTCCTCGATCACGTCACGGGGGAGGTGGCGGACGTCGAGGTACACGCCGTCCTTGTGCGGGCCGATCCCCCGGCCCTCCTGGACCTCCTGGAAGATCGCGCGCGAGACGAGGTCGCGCGGTGCGAGGTCCTTCACGGTGGGGGCGTAGCGCTCCATGAACCGCTCGCCCTCGCTGTTCAGCAGGATCCCGCCCTCGCCCCGGACGGCCTCGGAGAGCAGGATGCCCATCCCGTAGACCCCGGTGGGGTGGAACTGGAAGAACTCCATGTCCTCGAGGGGCAGCCCGCGCCGGAGCACCACGGCCGGCCCGTCACCGGTCAGCGTGTGGGCGTTGGACGAGACCCGGAACATCCGCCCGAACCCCCCCGTGGCGAACAGCACGGCCTTGGCCCGGAACACGTGGAGCTCGCCGGTGGCCAGCTCGTACGCCACGACGCCCGCCGTGCGGCCCTCGCTCAGCAGCACGTCGAGGACGTAGAACTCGTTGAAGAAGCGGATGTTGCGCTTCACGCACTGCTGGTACAGGGTCTGCAGGATCATGTGGCCGGTGCGATCGGCCGCGTAGCACGCCCGCTTGACCGGCGCCTCGCCGTGGTTGCGCGTGTGCCCGCCGAACCGCCGCTGGTCGATCCTGCCGTCGGGGGTCCGGTTGAACGGCAGGCCCCAGTGCTCGAGCTCGTAGATCGCATCGACGGCCTCTTCGCACATCAGCTGGGCGGCTGGCTGGTCCACCAGGTAGTCGCCGCCCTTCACCGTGTCGAAGGCGTGCCACTCCGGGTAGTCCTCCTCGACGTTGCCGAGGGCCGCGCACACGCCGCCCTGCGCCGTGCCGGT
>JBHGAT010000008.1:0-19274 GCA_041946645.1 Candidatus Velamenicoccus archaeovorus
CGAGCGGCTCGCGGCATCGTGCGGAGCACGTTCGCGTCGCTCCGGATCCGGAACTTCCGGCTGTTCATCGGGGGGCAGCTGGTCTCCGGGATCGGCACCTGGATGCAGCTGGTGGCGGCGCCGTGGCTCGTGCTCCAGCTCACCGACAGCGGGGTGGCCCTGGGCATCGACACGGCGCTGCAGTTCCTGCCGATCCTGCTGTTCGGCGCGTGGGGTGGGGTGATCGCCGACCGGTTCGACAACCGCCGGCTGCAGGTGGCAACCCAGCTCGCCTACGCGGCCTCGGCGCTCACGCTCTGGATCCTCGTGGCGTCGGGGATCGTGGAGGTCTGGATGGTGTACGCGCTGTCCTTCGTCTCGGGGACGGTCACCGCGGTCGACATGCCCACCCGTCAGAGCTTCTACCTGGAGATGGTCGGGCCCGAGGACCTGACCAACGCGATGAGCCTGAACACCGCGACCTTCACCGGCACGCGGATCGTGGGGGCGGCGCTGGCCGGCGTCCTGATCGCCGTGGTGGGCACGGCGCCGGTCTTCCTGATCAACGCGATCAGCTACCTCGCCGTCGTCGTCGCCCTGCTGGCGATGCGCGTGCACGAGCTCTCGCCGCGCGAGCTCGCGCCGAGGGCTCGCGGGCAGATCCGAGAGGGCGTCCGGTACGTCTGGGAGACGCCCGAGCTGCGGCTCCCCCTGCTGCTGATGGCGGTCGTGTTCGTCTTCTCGTTCAACTTCTCCGTGCTGCTGCCGCTGTTCGCGAGGGACACGTTCGGCGGCGGCTCCCGGACCTACGGGTGGATGCTCTCGCTCTGGGGCGTGGGCTCGCTGGCCGGTGCGCTCGTGCTGGCCGGCCGATCGGCCCGGGCCAACGCATGGCGGCTGACGCTGTTCGGCCTCGCGCTCGGCGCCCTGAGCGTCGCGGTCTCGGCGGCCCCCGTGGTGCACGTGGCGATGGCCCTCCTGCCGCTCCTGGGCGCCGTGGGGATCTCGTTCGCGATCACGGGGAACTCCACGCTGCAGCTGCGCTCGGCGCCCACGATGCGCGGGCGCGTGATGGCGCTGTACTCGGTGGTGTTCCTGGGCAGCACCCCGATCGGCGGGCCGTTGGCGGGCTGGGTGGGCGAGCGCCTGGACGCGCGCGTCGGCCTGGCCGCCGGCGGCGTCATCGCCGTGGCCGCCGCGGCCCTGGCGGCGGCCTCCCTCCGGACCGCGCGCCGCGCGGGCTCGGAGGGCGGCGCCGGGCCGGCCGAGCCGTCGGCCGGGGACGACCTCGCGGCGCCCGGGGCATACTCGGGGCGTGGCTGACGCCATGCGGGCGATGCTCCTCGAGCGGCCCGGGGAGCCTGTTCGGTCGGCCGAGGTGCCGAGGCCCGAGCCCGGCCCCGGGCAGGTGCTGCTGCGGGTCCTCGCCTGCGGCGTGTGCCGGACCGACCTCCACGTGGTGGACGGGGACCTGCGCGAGCCCAAGCTGCCGCTGATCCTCGGGCACCAGATCGTCGGGCGGGTCGAGGAGGTCGGCCCCGGCGTCTCCGGCGTGGCCGAGCGGGTGGGCGTGCCGTGGCTCGGGTGGACCTGCGGCCGGTGCGCGGCGTGCCGGGCCGGCCGCGAGAACCTCTGTCCCGACGCCCGGTTCACCGGGTATCAGCTCGACGGGGGGTACGCCGAGCACGTGGTGGCCGACGCGCGGTTCTGCCTCCCGGTGCCCGACGGCATCGACGACGTCCACGTCGCCCCCCTGCTCTGCGCCGGGCTGATCGGGTGGCGGTGCCTGAAGATGACCGGCCGGGCGGAGCGCCTGGGGATCTACGGGTTCGGCGCCGCGGCGCACCTGGTGGCGCAGGTGGCGCGGCACCAGGGACGGCGGATCTTCGCGTTCACCCGTCCGGGCGACGCCGAGACCCAGGCGTTCGCGCGCGAGCTCGGTGCCGAGTGGGCCGGCGCCTCCACCGAGCCGCCACCCGAGGAGCTGGACGCGGCGATCCTGTTCGCGCCGGCCGGCGACCTGGTGCCGGTGGCCCTGCGCGCGGTGGCCCCGGGCGGCACCGTGGTCTGCGGCGAGATCCACATGAGCGACATCCCGTCGTTCCCGTACGAGGTCCTCTGGGGGGAGCGCGTGCTGCGGTCGGTGGCCAACCTCACCCGGCAGGACGGGCTCGAGCTCCTCGCGCTCGCCCCCGAGATCCCGCTGCGGACGGAGGTGACCACCTTCCCCCTGGAGCGGGCCGGCGAGGCGCTGGCCGCCGTGCGGTCGGGACGGCTCCGGGGCGCGGCCGTGCTGGAGGTGGCGACGGTCGACGGGGCCGCTACCGAGCCGAGGCCCGGAACGCGTCCATGAAGGCGCGGAGGGCCTCGACCCCCTCCAGCGGCATCGCGTTGTAGATCGACGCCCGGATCCCCCCGACCGAGCGGTGACCCTTCAGCTCGATCAGCCCCTGCTCCGCGGCCGCCCGGACGAACCGCTGCTCGAGCTCCTCGGTGGGCAGGCGGAACGTCACGTTCATGAGCGAGCGGGCCTCGGGGGCCGCATGCCCACGGTAGAAGCCGTCGCTCCCGTCGATCGCCTCGTACAGGAGGGCGGCCTTGTCCCGGTTCCGCGCATGCATGGCCTCGAGGCCGCCGACGGCGTCGCGGAGCCACCGGGTCACCAGCATCAGGACGTAGATCGCGAACACCGGCGGCGTGTTGTACCGGGAGCCGCTCCGCGCGTAGGTGCGGTAGTCGAGCATCGTGGGCAGCCCGTCCGGGACCCGCTCGAGGACGTCCTCGCGGATCAGCACGATCGTGAGGCCGGCCGGTCCGGCGTTCTTCTGGGCGCCGGCGTAGAGCAGCCCGTAGCGTTCCACCGGAAGGGGTCTCGACAGCACGTCCGACGACGCGTCGCAGACGAGCGCCGGCCCGCCCTCGGGCTCGAACCCGGGCGGGAACGCCACGCCCTGGATCGTCTCGTTCGACGTCACGTGGAGGTAGGCGGCGTCCTGCACCCCCGCGGTCAGCTCGCGGAGATCGGGCACGGTGGCGTAGCCGGTCCCGGCGCCGTCCCACACCACGCGGACGTCGCCTTCCCTGCGGGCCTCGGCCGCCGCCTTGGTCCCCCACGACCCGGTCACGACGTGGGCGGCCGGACCGCCGGCGCCGCGGAGCAGGTTCATCGGCACCATCGAGAACTGCAGCGACGCGCCACCCTGGAGGAAGAGCACCCGGTGCCCGTGGGGGATCGCCAGGAGCGCCCGGAGGTTGGCCTCGGCCTCCTCGATGATCGCGTCGAACCACGACGACCGGTGGCTGATCTCGAACACCGACGTGCCGACCCCCGGGAGCGCCGGCAGCTCGTCCCGGATCCGCTCGAGCACCGGCAGCGGCAGGGCCGCCGGGCCGGCGGAGAAGTTCCACACGCGGTCGGTCATCGCCCCCATGCTGGAGGCGGACCGGCCCGAGCGTCACCCGCCGGAGCGGCGTGGAGCCGGGCCCCGGCTCCGCCGCGCAGGAGCGGCACGGGACGAGCCCGCAGGTCAGCCGCGCAGGAGCACTCGGGTCAGGCAGGTGGGACCGCCGTCGCCCTTGCGCGAGATCTCGTCGCCCCGGTACGTGCGGACGGCCACCCCGGCCGCCTCCATCCGCCGGCGGGTCTCCTCGTTGCCCTGGAGCGCCAGGGCCGTGCGGGGCCCGAGCGCGAGCACGTTCGGCCCCATGGTCGCGAACTCGGCCCGGGGCACCTCGACGACACCGATCCCCCGGCGCTCCAGCTCCTGCATCAGCCGCACCGGGACGAGGGGCGGGTAGGCCACCACCAGGTCGCGGTCGAGCGGGCTGAGCAGCGACAGCAGGTGCAGCACCTCGCCGGGCCCCCGGAGGTGGACGAGGTCGAACGCCACCACCTCCACGTCGGGCAGGAGCGCCCTGAGGGCTCCGATCCCCGCGTCGTTGGTCCGATAGCTCCGGCCGACCGCGAGCGTGCCCGGGTCGAGCCACAGGAGGTCCCCGCCCTCGGCGGTGGCGGGGGCCTCGAGCCGTCCCACGATCGGGACGCCCGCTGCCGCGAGATCCTCCGCCACCGCCTGCGGCTCGCCCCGCCGCCCCTCCTTGCCCGGACGGAGCAGGAGCGCGCCTCGGTCCGTGGTCAGCACGGGATCGCAGGCGTAGATCGCGTCGGGATCGCCGGGCACGGGTGCGGTGCCGAGCACGATCTCGGCGCCGGCACGCTCGAGCTCGGCCCGGAAGGCGGCGTGCTCCTCGGCGGCCCGCTCGGGGTCGGGCTCGGCGCGCCATCCGTACGCTCGCCAGGCCGCGGGATCGTCCGGCTGCGGCGGCCGGACGTACACGCGCCGGAGCGGGCCGACCTGGTCCTGGACCGTCATGCCCGGCGGCTCAGTCGCTCGCACGCGCCGCGGCGAAGAGCTCGGCGGCGTCGTACCGCTCGTACGCGCCCTCGCACGGCGGCCCCTCGGTCACCCACATCACGTGCTCGGTCAGGTCCATCACCACCGATGCGATCGTGGCGTAGTCCTCGACGGCGTCGGTGCCGGGCTTGGGGTGGGAGCAGACCGACGAGGGGTGGTCGAAGTGGTCCCGGAGCGCGTCCTGGACCGCCGGGACGGAGAGCCCGCCGGCCCCCTCGTGCATCGCCCGCTCGGCGCGGTGCTGGCGGACAAGGCTGTCGGCGCCGTCGTCGGCCAACCCGGCGTCCTGGAACAGGAACCTCGTGCTCTGGAAGTGGTTCGCGTGGGCCAGCACCCCGCGCTCCGGCCACAGCAGGCACGTCTCCGCGGCCCGCCCCGGCGCCGCCTCCAGGTCGAGTGCCTCGCCGTCGCGGTGGGCGATCAGGTAGTTGGCCGAGGAGGCGCGCTCGGGGCGGAACACCGCGTTGGCGGCCTCGGCGAACGACGTCGCCTGGAGGATCCGCCGGAGGATCAGGTGGTAGGGGACGCCCGGCTCGCCCCGGTCCCGGTCCGAGACCAGGGCGTTGGTGGCCAGCCCGATCCCGGCCTCGTTCATCCCCGTCTTGGCCAGCAGCCCCGCCTCGACCACGGTGGCGAAGGCCGGGCCGTCGTCCGGCGCGCAGGCCAGGAGCACACACGTCTCCCGGGTCTCCGGCTTCCAGTCCCAGTTCTGCGCGACGATGGTGTGCCCGTCGGTGGTGGCGTCGGGCAGCGCCACCACGGCCGTGCACTCCCGGGGCGGGAGCCCCATGCCGAACATGACCTCGGTCCGGACGTTCAGGGCCAGCAGGTCGTCGGGATGCAGCCCCGCTCCCTCCGCGATGCCTTCGAGCTCGGGCAGGGCGGCGGGGTCGTAGCGGTCGATCGGCTCGGTGAACGCGCGGGCCCGCTCACGCACCTCGTCCCAGGACAGCCCGGCGTAGCGCTCGAACACGCGCGCGTAGAGCTGGACCGAGCGACGCACCCGCTCGGCCGCCTGGGCGCCGTAGGCCCGCCCTCTGTCGCCCGGCTTGCCGAAGGCGAGCACGACCGGCCATCCCATGCGGGGATGATAGGCGTCCGGACGGCGTCGGGGGCGACCACCGGCTCGTGCTCGGTGGATCGGGCGAGCCGACCCCCGGACGCTCGCCGGCGCTACGTGTACCGGACCCGCGGATCGAGCCACGCGTACGCCACGTCGACGAGCAGGTTGGCCACCGCGATGAAGAACGTCCCGAGCAGCGTGACCCCCATCACCACCGGGAAGTCGCTCGTGTAGACGCCCTGCACGGCCAGCCGTCCGATGCCCGGGAGGTTGAACGCGGTCTCCACGATGAACGCCCCGCCGAGCAGATCGGCCAGGTCCAGCCCGAACATCGTGACCGTCGGCGTCAGGGCGGCGCGGAGCCCGTGCCTCAGGACCACGCGCCGCTCGGAGACCCCCTTGGCTCGGGCGGTCCGGATGTAGTCCTCGCCCATCGTCTCGATCAGGCTGCCCCGGACCATCCGAGCGTAGAACGCCGCGAACGTGGAGGCCAGCACGATCCACGGCATCACGAACCGGCCCTCGAGCGCCGCTCGCCACACGCCCTCGCCGATGGGGATCCCGGACGGTGGGGCGATGCCGAGCCTGAACCAGAAGACGAACAGGAACACGTACGCGATCCAGAAGTCGGGAGCGGACACCCCCAGCAGCGCGAAGAGCATCGCCCCCTTGTCCACGAGCGTCCCCTTCCTGATCGCGGAGACGATGCCGATGGGCACCCCGATCAGCAGCCAGACGACCGCCGTGCCCGTGCCCAGCATCAGGGTGACCGGCAGGGCGCGGGCGATCTCCTCGCTCACGGGCACGAAGTTGCTCCAGTCGAAGTAGACCTGGCGGTTCAGCCACAGTCCCGGCCACGGGATCAGGCCCTTCGCGAACCGCCAGTACTGCGCCCAGATCGGGAGGTCCAGCCCGAAGGCCGCTCGGGCCGCGGCGAGCTGCTGCGGCGTGATCTGCCGGCCCACCGCTCGACGGGCCGGGTCCGAGGCCGGGAGCTTGACGAAGATCAGGAACGTGAGGACCGAGACGACGAACAGCACCAGCACGAGGAACAGCGTCCGCCGCACGATGTACCGGGGCATGGTGCCCGCGATGCTACGGTCCCCCGTCGCCGAGCGGGGGTCCGAAGGGCCGCTAGCCGGTGCGCCGTCCGGCCCTCCGGAGCGGCAGCGTCTGGTGAGGACCCGTCTCCGGCGGGAGCTCCTTCCCGGGCGTGGGTGCGATCGGCTCGCCCGGCCACCGCGGGACGTGGGCCTGGCACGTCCAGCAGAAGAAGGACGCGCTGCCCTCGCGATGCTGCTGGATCCAGACGCGCTCCCCGCACCCCGGGCATCTCAGCACGTACATCTGCGACCTCCTCACCACCCTAGCCGCAGCCTGGGCTGGGCCGGGGGGCCCTCCGACCCCCGACGGCGGGGCCGCCGTCACCCCCCGGACGGTCCGGCCCGGCCCCACACGCGCACGCCCGGGTCCTGGCAGGATGACCCGGTGAGCGGCACGGTGGACGTGGCGGTGGTCGGGGCCGGCGCGATCGGCCTGTCGGTGGCTCGGGAGCTCTGCCGGCAGGGCGTCGGGCAGGTGGTCGTGCTCGAGCGCGAAGGCGCGGTGGGGCGGGGCTCGACCGCCCGGGCCAACGGGGGCGTGCGGGCGCAGTTCGCCACGGCGGTCAACATCGCGTTCTCCCGGTACTCGATCGACGCCTTCGAGCGGCTCGAGGCGGAGACCGGGCTCCTGTCCTATCACCAGACCGGCTACCTGCTGTTCACCGGCGCCGCGGAGGCCGAGCGTGGGCTCCGGGCGGCGTGCGAGCTCCAGCGTTCGCTGGGGGTCCCCACCGAGTGGCTGTCCCCGACGGAGGTCCTGGCCCGCGCGCCGTTCCTGCGGCCCGACGGGCTCCGGGCCGGCACGTTCCACGGGCGCGACGGGTTCCTCGACCCCCACGGCGTGGTGGCCGCCCTGTACCGCGAGGCTCGCCGGCTCGGGGCTCGGGTCCTGACGAACGCGCCGGTGACCAAGATCGGGCGCCACCCCGCCGGCGCCTTCGTGCTCGAGCACCCCGGCGACACCCTCCGGGCGGGATGGGTCGTCAACGCCGCCGGGCCCGATGCCGCCGACCTCGCCGCCCTGCTGGGGGTGGAGCTGCCCGTGGCCCCGGTCCGGCGGAACCTCGCGTTCGTCCGGGATCCCGGGGGCTCGGCCGAGCTCATCCCGATGTGCGTGGACCTCGACACCGGCGTCCTGGTCCGCCGCGAGCGCGGGGGCGGCTACGTGGTGGCCTACTCGAACCCCGACGACCCCCCGGGCCGCGAGACCTCGCCGGACCCGGCGTTCCTCGACCAGCTGGGGGAGCGCATCGGCCACCGGTTCCCCCACCTGGCCGAGCTCCCCATCGACCCGGCGCAATGCTGGGCGGGTCTGTACCCCGAGACGCCCGACCACCACGCGGTGATCGGCGAGGTGGCCGACGTCCCGCGGTTCGTGCAGTGCGTCGGGTTCGGCGGCCACGGGCTGATGCACGCGCCCGCTGCGGGCCGGGCCGTGGCCGAGCTGATCGCGTTGGGCGCGTGCCGGACGTTCGACCTCGAGCCCCTCCGGCCGTCCCGGTTCGCCGAGGGCGACCTGGTGGTCGAGACCACGGTCCTGTAGCCCCGACCCGCCACCGAGCCCGGCGACCGCCGCGTGAGACGCGGCGGTCGGGGATCCCGCCCGCCGGGAAGGGCCTAGCGGCGCCGGGCCGAGGGCTCGAACCACCAGGGCGTGAAGCCCCGGTCGTTGTCGTCCACCAGGGTCCCCGGCGGGACCACGCGATCGATCGCGTCCAGGGTCGCCGCGTCCAGGCGGACGTCGGCGCCGGCCAGCAGGTCGGTGAGCTGATCCATCGTCCGCGGACCGATGATGGCCGAGGTCACCGCCGGGTGGGCCAGCGTGAACGCGATCGCCAGGTGCGTGAGCGACACGCCGGCGTCGGCCGCGATCTTCAGGAGGTCCTCGACGAGGTCCAGCTTGCGCTGGATCTCGGGTCGGGACTCGTCGAACTGCCGGGCGACCGGGCCGGTGCTCCGCGTGCTGCGCTCGGCCCGGGTCCCCGGTGAGCGATCGAACCGCTCCCGGCGGTAGCGGCCCGTGAGCCACCCGCGGTTCAGGGGACTCCACACCAGGACGCCCATCCCGTAGCGCTGCGCGACCGGCAGCACGTCGTGCTCGATGTGCCGGACGAAGATCGAGTAAGGGGGCTGCTCGGTCCGGAACCGGGAGAGCCCCCGCCGCTCGGCGATCCAGTGCGCCTCCACCAGCTGCCAGCCGGGGAACGTCGAGCAGCCGAACGACCGGATCTTGCCCTGCCGCTGCAGGTCCGTGAGGGCGCCGAGCGTCTCCTCGACGTCGGTCTCGGCCTCGGGGCGGTGGATCTGGTACAGGTCGATGTGGTCGGTGCCGAGCCGGCGGAGGCTGTTCTCGACCTCGCGGGTGAGCCACAGCCGCGAGTTCCCTCGCTCGTTCTGCCCGGGCCCCATCTCGCCGTGGGCCTTGGTGGCCAGGACGACCTCGTCGCGACGGCCCTTCAACGCCCGCCCGACGATCTCCTCGGAGCCGCCGTGTGAGTACACGTCGGCCGTGTCCACGAAGTTGATCCCGGCGTCGAGGGCCGCGTGCACGATCCGCACGCACTCGTCCACGTCGGCGTTGCCCCACTCTCCGAACATCATCGCGCCGAGGCAGTGCGTGCTGACCCGCACCCCGGTCCCGCCGAGGGTCCGGTACTCCATCCGCGTTCCCCCTTTCCCGTCGTCGAACGCGCCCCGTCACCGACCGTCGGGCGCCCCCTCCAGTCTGCCCCCGGCCGGACGTTCCGGCGTTGTCCCTGGTCGCCGGGGGGCTTTCGGCCCGGACCCGGTCACCCCACGGGCGCGAGCATGCGGGGGAGGCGGGTCGGCCCGGCAGGTCCAGCGGAAGGAGCACGTCATGTCGATCGTCCTGGATGGTGCGTCGCTGTCGATCGAGGCGCTGGTGCGCATCGCCCGGGGTGGGGAGCCCGTGGAGGTGGATCCAGGTGCCATGGAGCGGGTCCGGCGGTGCCGGGCGATGCTCGAGGACAAGCTCGCGGCCCGCGAGATCATGTACGGGACCAACACGGGGATCGGCGAGTTCTCCGAGGTCGTCCTGTCCGACGAGCAGGTCGAGCGGTTCCAGCGGTTCCTGATCTACAACCACGCCGCCGGCATCGGGGAGCCGGCGCCCCTCGAGACCGTTCGGGCCGCGATGGCCGGCCGCGCCAACGTCCTGGCCAAGGGCCACTCGGGCGTCCGGCCGGAGATCGTCCTCACGCTGGTCGAGATGCTGAACCGCGGCGTCACGCCGGTGGTGTGCCAGCGTGGGTCGGTCGGTGCGAGCGGCGACCTGGCGCCGATGGCCCAGATCGCGCTGCTGCTGATGGGCGAGGGCGAGGCGTACGTCGACGGCGAGCGCCTCCCCGGCCGCGTCGCGATGGAGCGTGCTGGCATCGCGCCGCCCGGGCTGCGGGCCCGTGACGGCCTCGGCGCGATCAACGGCTCGAACGTCCTCACCGCGATGAGCGCGCTGCTGCTGTTCGACGTCGATCGGTGGCTGCGGCAGGCCGAGATCGCGGCGGCGATGTCGCTCGAGGCGCTGCTCGCCAACCTCAAGCCGTACGACGTCCGCGTCCACGAGCTCCGGGGGTTCCCCGGCGCCGTCCGCAGCGCGCGGGCGATCATGCGGTGCATCGAGGGGAGCGACCTGCAGACCGGCACGATCGCGACCAAGGTGCAGGACGCGTACTCGATGCGCTCGACGCCCCAGGTGATCGGCGCCGCGCACGATGCCGTGGCCCACGCGCGGCGGCAGGTCGAGATCGAGCTGAACGGGGTCGGCGACAACCCGCTGTACCTGCCGGAGGAGGGCGTCACGCTGACCGGCGCCAACTTCCAGGGCACGCCGGTCTCGCTGCCGATGGAGATGGTGGGCCAGGCCGTGACGATGGTGTGCGTCCTGTCCGAGCGCCGGCTGAACCGGCTGACCAACCCGGCTCTCAGCCAGGGCCTGCCCGACTTCCTCACGCCCGATCCCGGGTTCTACTCGGGTCTGATGCTCAGCCAGTACACGGCCGACACCCTGATCACGGAGCAGCGGATGCTCTCGGCCCCGGCTTCGGTGATGTCGATCCCCGCCGCGGCCGACCAGGAGGACTTCGTCTCGATGGGGATGAACACGGCCATCAAGAACGGCCAGATCCTCGACGACGCGTACGGCGTGCTCGGTATCGAGCTCATGGGCGCGGCCCAGGCCCTGGACTTCCGGGACGTCCAGCCGGGCAAGGGCGTGCAGGTCGCCCACGAGGTGGTTCGCCGCCACGTGCGGCACCTGGACGAGGACCGCCCCCTGTATCCCGACCACGACCGGATGAAGGCCCTGGTGGCGAGCGGCGAGGTCCTCGATGCGGTGGAGGCGGCGGTCGGCCCGCTCGGCTGACCGCGGGCGGCCGGGGGCCGGGGGCTTCACAGCGCCCCCGCTCCGGCTTATGCTGTGGCCTTTGAACCGCCGTTCAAAGGGAGCACGAGCATGCAGACCGAGCACCGGCCGAGGCTTCGGTACGACGAGCGCGACTGGCGTCCCCGCCCGACCCTCCGGGGCACCGACTACACGAGCCCGCAGGTGTGGGAGGAGGAGCGGGAGAAGATCTGGTTCGGCGACTGGGTCTGCCTGGGACGGACCGAGGAGGTCCCCAACCCGGGCGACTACCTGGTCCGCGACCTGGCCGGCGAGTCGATCTTCGTGACCCGGAACGGGCAGGGGGAGCTCCGCGGCTTCTACAACGTGTGCGCGCACCGGGGGACCAAGTTCCTGGACGACGACACCAAGGGGTCGGTGCGCAAGGCGTTCCGCTGCCCATACCACGCATGGACCTTCGACCTCGACGGCCGGCTCATCGGCACGCCCAACGTGAAGGAGGACGAGCACTTCGACCGCGCCGATTACCCGCTGCACCCGATCGCGGTCGACGCCTACGCCGGCTTCCTGTTCGTGAACCTGGCCCAGGAGCCGCGCCCCCTGATGGACGCGCTCACCGACGGCGCGGAGTCGATCACCTCGTTCGAGCGGTACCACATGGAGGACCTCCGGGTGGGCGTCCGGATCGTCTACGAGGTCGAGGCCAACTGGAAGATCGTCGTGGAGAACTACAACGAGTGCCTCCACTGCCCGTCGATCCATCCCGAGCTCGTGCAGGTGGTGCCGCTGTTCCGGTTCGGTGAGGTGTGGGACGAGGAGACCCGCGACGACGGCAACCGGATGGTCGAGGGCGCCACGAGCTTCACCATGACCGGGCGGTCCGACCTGCCGAAGCTCCCCGGGCTCGCGCCGGAGGACTACCAGATGTACTACGGCAGCTACGAGTTCCCGAACCTCATGCTGAACCTCCATCCGGACTGTGGGATGTACTACCTCGCCTTCCCCAAGGGCCCGGCCCACACGCAGGTGGTCTCGGAGTACCTGTTCCCGCCCGAGGTGATCGCCTCGGAGGACTTCGCCCCCGACCCGGTCGTGGAGCTCTGGGACCTCATCAGCAAGCAGGACTGGGAGGTCTGCGCCCGGGCCCAGACCGGCGTGGGCTCGCGGGCCTACACGACCGGCGTCTACCCGCGGCAGGACCGGTTCCTCTACTGGTTCAACGAGGAGTACCGTCTGGCCATGGGACGCCCGCTCGAGGGGTAGGACCCTCGCGAGATGCCGGACGACGAGGACGAGAAGGAGCGGCTCAACCGCAAGCTGATCGAGCTCCTGAACGAGGTCCGGGTGGCCCTCCCCGGCGTGCAGGTGCTGTTCGGCTTCCTCCTGATCCTGCCGTTCAACTCGCGGTTCGTGCGGACCAACGACCTGGAGCAGGCGGTCTACGCGGTCGCCCTGTCCGCCGCCGCGGTGGCCTCGGCGCTGCTCATCGCCTCGACGGCGTACCATCGCCACCGGTTCGCCAGGCTGGCCGAGGAGACCGTGTCCGACAAGGAGGAGATGATCGCCACCCAGGACCATTTCGTGATCGGGGGGCTGGTGTTCCTGGCCATCGCGATGGGCGGGGCGGTGTTCGTGATCTTCGACCTGGTCTTCGGCAACGTGATCGCCTCGATCCTGTCGATCGCGCTGATCCTGGTCTTCGGGTGGTTCTGGTACGCGCTGCCCCTGTCCCGCCGCCTCCGGGCCGGCTCCCACCCGCCTGAGGTCCCGACGCCCGACCGCTCGTGACCCGGCTGCTCCGTGTCGGTGTCCAGCTCCCGGAGGTCGAGCGCGAGGTCCGCTGGCCCGAGCTGGTCGCGATCGCCCGCGCCGCCGAGGAGGTCGGGTTCGACTCGATCTGGGTGGGCGATCACC
Source organism: Candidatus Velamenicoccus archaeovorus (assembly GCA_041946645.1). Classification (GTDB taxonomy): domain Bacteria; phylum Actinomycetota; class UBA4738; order UBA4738; family HRBIN12; genus DASQQQ01. The sequence continues at coordinate 12,835 of JBHGAT010000008.1, forward strand.
ACCTGTACCGGGGGGACGGTCGTCCCGAGCGGGGGCCGTGGGAGGCGTGGTCCCTGCTCGCCGGGCTCGGCGCGGTCACCGAGCGGGTGCGGCTGGGGCCGCTGGTGGCGTGCCTGGCGTTCCACCCGCCGGCGGTGCTGGCCAAGGTCGCCGCGACCGTGGACGAGGTGAGCGGGGGCCGGCTCGTGCTCGGCGTGGGCGCCGGGTGGAACGAGGCCGAGTTCCGGGCGTTCGGGCTGCCGTTCGACCACCGGGTCGACCGGTTCGCGGAGGCGTTCACGATCGTGCGGGGGCTCCTGGCCGGTGAGCGCGTCACGTTCGCGGGGCGCTACCACCGGGTGGAGGACGCGGTGCTGCTGCCCCGGCCGGCCCGGGTCCCCGAGCTGATGATCGGCAGCACCGGCGCGCGGATGCTCGCGCTCGCGCTGCCCCACGTCCAGGTCTGGAACACGTGGTACGACCTGTACGGCAACAGGCCCGAGGGCTTCGCCCGGGAGAGCGGCGAGGTGAGCGCGGCGGCGGAGCGGCTGGGACGGGATCCTGCCGAGATCCGGCGCAGCGCCTGCGTGCTGGTCGTGCTCGACCCCTCGTCCGGCGAGCGCCCTCCCCAGGAGGGCGTGGTGCCGCTTGAGGGGTCCCCGGACGCGATCGCCGCCGGTCTCCGCGAGCTGGCCGAGGCCGGCGCCGACGAGGCGATCCTCGTGGTGGACCCGATCACCGAGCGCTCCGTGCGGACGCTGGGCGAGGTCCTGGCGCTGCTCGACGGCTAGGGTTCGACCACCCGGAAGTCGGCGCTCGCGAGCGCGTGGTAGCCGTCGTCCCGGAGCAGGTACACGGTGTAACGGCCCGGCGCCAGCGGCCACGGGCCATTGGCGGAGCGGTCGAGCGTCGCCGAGCCGGCAACGGTCGCACCGGTGTAGACCCACGTCAGGTAGTACGCGACCCTCGGATCGGCGTGCCGGCGGTACACGCCGATCCAGTCCCAGCGCTCGCCGCGCGCGTTCGACCAGGAGACGTCGATCGGCTCTCCCTCGGTGTAGGTGTCCATGCCGGTCGAGATCTCCGGACCCGCTCCGGCCTGCTTCAGCCAGAACGGGATCCGCGCGAGTTCGGTGGTCCCGTCCACCAGGACGGCCTCGTACGCGCCGGCGGCCATCCCGCCGGTGGGGAACGCCAGCGTGCCGTCCGGCCCGGGTCCGGCCGGCTGCTGCGCGATCCCCTCGACGATGGGGTCGCCGCCGGCCGGGACGACGGCCACGCGCTGCCCGGGAGCGCCCGAGGTGTGGAACACGACGTCGAGGTCGTGCCCGATCGTGACGAGCGGCTGCTCCACGGCCACGAGCGGCGGCTCGGTCCCCGGGGTCACCCGGAACGTGATCGCCACCGAGCGGTGATCCGTGGGCCACGGCGAGACGGTGAGATCGATGCCCGGAACGCCGCGCTCGCCGATCGTCACCGCGCTGGTGGCCCGGATGTCCCCCGCCGCGTACATGAGGTCGATCCGGTCGGCCGGTGCGTTCGGGCCCGGGTCCCAGCCGGGGATGTCGGGGCGGGCGGCCGGCCAGGTGATGCCCGGGAACCGCAGCGGGTTCGGATGCACCTGCCGCCACGCGTCGCGGAACCCGGCCCGCTCGACGGCCAGGCTCACCGGCCACCGGACCGGGAAGCGGATCTGCGGACGCGTCCCGACCGTCCGCTCGGTCCAGTCGCGCCACGACGGCGAGTTGAAGTCACCGGTCAGGACGACGGGGATGCCCTGCGCGATGACCTCGCGGGCCGCCGCCAGCGTCGGGCGGATCGCCGGGAGGCGGAGCCGGCGCTCCAGGTCGAGCACCTCGCGGCGCGTCCGGCCGTGCTGGGCCCAGAACGGCCCGTACGGGTTCGAGGGGAGGTGCACGTTCTGGATCGCCACGACCTGACCCGGTCCGACCTGGACGAACAGGTACCGCCCGTCGCCGCCGGGCGGATCGATCAGCGGGTACCGCGAGAGGATCTGGAGCCGGCGGCTGAAGTACGGCATCCCGGTCCGCCGCGCCAGCAGCGCCGTCCTCCCTTGCGCCTCCTCGAGAGCGACGACGTCGGCCCCGGCCTTCCGGATCACCCGCACGGTGGCGTCGAAGCTCACGTGGAAGCCGCCGTACTCCACGTTGAGCTCCTGCACCGTCAGCTCGATCGGCTGGGGCGAGGGCTGGCCCCGCGCGCGCGTCGCAGCGACCGGCGGTAGGACGATCAGCGTCCCGAGCGCGAGCGCGGCGATGACCTTGTATCGCACGGCCCGACGACGGAGGCCCCCTGCCTTCATGGTGGCGTCATGCTGCCACGAACGCGGCCCGCCTGCAGCCGCGAGGCCGCGGCGGCGTGCCGTCAGAAGCCCTCGGCGTACTCCTCGTCGGTGACGGGGTCACCCCACTCGGGCGCGCCGCCCCCGTTCACCGCGACATGGGTCATCGGCGCCTCGGGGGTGCCGCCGTGGAAGTGCCACTCGTCCGCGCCCACGTGGACCACGTCTCCGGGCTCGAGCACGTGGCCCCGCTCGCCCCGGGTCCGCACCCGGCCCCGCCCGGCCAGGCCGAACAGGAACTGCCCGCCCGGATGCCGGTGCCAGTGCGTCCGGGCCCCCGGCCCGAACGTCACCACCCCCACGTTGGTGCCGGTCGGGTCCGCGATCGTGGTCCGCAACCACACGGTGCCGGTGAACCGGTCCCCCTCGCCCTGCCGGTACGTCCCCTCGTTGCCTCGAGCGATCTCCACCAAGGGCTCCTTCCCGTCCCGTCGTCCGGTCGCGACCGGAACGAGGCTACCCGAGCTCCCGCAGACGGTCCCGTGCCCGCGCCGCCTGGACCAGGCTCTCCACCTGATCGAACAGGGCCAAGGCCTCCTCGACCGCCCGGCGGGCGGCGGCGCGGTCCCCGAGCAGCTCGTGGACCCGCGAGGCCATCATCAGCGTTTCCCCCCGGATGTCGGACCAGTCGGTGGGGCCCGCCAGCTCGAGGGCCCCGTCCAACGAGGCGATCGCCGCGTCGCGGTGGCCTGCGCGGGCATCGAGCAGCGCGCGCACGGCCCGGACCCTGATCTGCGGATCGATGTCGTCCGCGATCACCGCCGCCTCGGTCTCGTCCACCACGCGTCGTGCATCCTCGAAGCGTCCGAGCTCGACATAGGCCACCCCGAGGATCGAACGGACGGTGGAGCGGAAGCCGGACTCCCCGAACCGCTCCAGCTCTTCCGACCCCGCCTCGAGGACGCGGACCGCCGCCGCGGGGTCGCCGGCGAGCAACTCGATGTCTCCGCGCGCCATCGTGTGCGCGGCGGCGATGACCCGCTGCCCCATCTCCAGCAGGCTCGCCGTGGCCCGGTCGTGGTCGATCCTGGCCTCGTCGAACCCGCCGCGCCTCGCGTGCAGCACGCCCCGGACCATCTGCGCCAACCAGGTGGCCCGTCGCTCGTGCTCGGCGCGAGCGAGGATCTCCGTGCACCGCTGGATGCCCACCGATGTCGGGGTCGTGCCGTTCCAGTACGTGGACGGCAGCCAGTCCAGACAGATGGCGACCATGCCGCGATCGCCGCTGGCCTCCGCGTGGGCGAGCGCATGCTCCAGTGCCGTGGCGGCCGTGGTCGAGCGCCCCAGCCAGAACCGGACGACGCCGAGCTTGAGCCACGCCAGCGCGAGGCCGCGCTCGTCGCCGAGCTCCTCGAACAGCCGGATCGCGTCCTCGGCCAGCTCGGCGGCCCCGGTCATCGAGGTCGTCGTCGAGCCGATGCCCTGCAGGCGCGCTCGGTACTCGAGGGCGCGATCCCCCCGCTCGCGGGCCGTCGACGCGACCTCCTCCAGGATGTCCGAGGCGCGTTGGATCTCGCCGGTCTCGTACCGCGCCTGCCCCAGCCCGACCAGGAGCTCCAGGCGGAGCGGATCGTCCGGCGGGAGCAGGCCCGCCGCATGCTCGAAGAGCGAGATCGCGGCCGGGGCGTCCCCTCGGACGGTGGCCCGCTCCGCGGCGGCCGCCAGGTGGGACGACGCCCTGCGCGCGAGCTCCGCGGCGCGCTCGTCCGGGGGGCCGAGCTCCGTCCGGAAGCGGTGCGCCTCGGCCAGGTGGTAGCCGACGATCTCCTCCTGCTCGGCGATCCGGCCCCCGGCGACGCGCTCGAGCCAGGCCGCGTACCGCTCGTGGAGCTCGGCCCTGAGCTCCTTGGGCATGGCCTCGTAGGCGGCGTCGCGGATCAGCAGGTGGCGGAACCGGAAGGCGTCCTCCCCCGGGACCGTGGACCGGTCCGGCCGGATCAGCTCCTTCCGGACGAGGGCCATGAGCGTCGACGCGATCGCATCGCGATCCGCCGACGGCGACAGCTCCCGGACGGCGCCCAGGTGGAACTGCTTGCCGGCCACGGCGGCTCGTTCCAGCACCCCGCGCTCGTCCGGCGACAGCCGGTCGATCCTGGCCGTGAGGAGGGCCGTGATGGTCGGTGGGACGCTCACCGCCGTGAGATCGCCCGTGGCGCGCCACCGGCCATCCTCCCGCTCGAGCAGACCGTCGTCGATCAGCATCGCGAGCATCTCCTCGACGAACAGCGGGTTGCCCTCGGCCGCCGCCTGGATCCGGTCCGTGATCGCGGAGGGGATGTCCGCGGCGCCCAGGAGGTTGGAGATCAGGGTGTCGCACTCGTCCTCGGAGAGCGGCTCGAGCGAGATCGTCGCGGCGTTCGGCTTGCCCCCGCCCCAGGTCGGCCGGAGGTCCAGGAGCTCGGACCGGGCCATGCACAGGAGGAGGACCGGCGCGTCGCGGGACCAGTCGGCCACGTGCTCGATCAGGTCGAGGAACGTCGCCTCGCCCCAGTGGACGTCGTCGAACACCACGATCAGCGGAGCGGCTCGAGCCACCGACTCCAGGAAGCGCCGGATGGCCCAGAACGTCTCCTCGGCCGCCGCCTGCTCGCTCACGCCGAGGAGCTGGGCCAGGCGCCGGCAGATCAGGTCCTGGTGCTCGTCCCCCTGGAGGACCCCGCAGACCTTCCGCTGGACGGCCTCGGGAGCGTCGAAGTCGGACAGGCCGGCGGCCTGCTTCAGGATCTCGAGCACCGGGAAGTACGTGATCCCCTCGCCGTAAGGGAGGCATCGGCCCCGGAGGACCGTGGCCCCGTCCAGGCCGGTCAGGGATTCCTCGACCAGCCGCGACTTCCCCACCCCGGCCGGGCCGAGCACGGTGAAGAGCTGGCAGGCTCGGTCCCGGACGGCCCGCTCGAACGCCTGCCGCAGCAAGGTCGCCTCGCCGACCCGCCCCACCATCGGCGACTCGAGGTGACGGGCGTGGCCCGTCGCGCCGGGGATCACGCGCGCCAGGGCGAACGCCGGGATGGTGTCGGACTTCCCCTTGAGGGCCAGCGGGGCAACGGGCTCGGCCACGACGGCGTCGCGGATCAACCGGTACGTGTCGGCGCCGATCAGGATGTGTCCCGGCTGCGCCGCCTGCTCGAGCCGGGCGGCCACGTTCACGGTGTCGCCGGTGACCAGGGCCTGACCGGCGCTCGGATCGCCCGCCACGACCTCGCCGGTGTTGACGCCGATCCGCGCGACCAGCGAGACGTCCAGCTCGCGCTCCAGGTCACCGCTCAGCCGCTCCACCGCCTCCCGCATCTCCACCGTTGCCCGCGCCGCGCGGAGGGCGTCGTCCTCGTGCGCGATGGGGATGCCGAACACCGCCATCACGGCGTCGCCGATGAACTTCTCGACCGTGGCGCCGTGGCGCTCGAGCACCGTCCGCATGTCCTCGAAGTACCGGGTCATCACCTTGCGGAGGGTCTCGGGGTCGAGCCGCTCGCCGAGCGAGGTCGAGCCCGTGACGTCGCAGAAGACCACCGTGACGGTCTTGCGCACCTCCCGCCGCGCGGTGGCGGCCTGGAGCGGCGAGCCGCACGCCTGGCAGAAGCGCGCACGATCCGCGTTCTCCTCGCCGCACCGTGGGCACCGCGGCATCCCCGGAGTGTAGGACGCCGGTTGCGGACCGGAGCTCAGACCTCGGGTCTGAGGGAATGTTCGCGGGGGCCCCCGGGCGCCTTCACCGCAAGCACCTGATGGACCTGCGTCCGCCCGGCCTCGAAGTTGAGAGCGCTCGCGGCCATGTACAGGCGCCAGATCCTCGCCCGGGGCCGGCCGGCCTCGCGGGCGGCTTCGCCCCCGTGGGCCTCCAGGTTGGCCACCCAGCGTCGGAGCGTGAGGGCGTGATGCTCGCGCAGGCCCTCCACGTGACGGACCTCGAACCCGGTCGCCTGCGCCGAGCACCAGCTCGTCGAAGCGGTTGGAGACGTCGTAGTGGTGGGCGATGGCCAGGGCATCCCTCCGCCGCGACTGCCGGGCCCCCCTGAGCCGGGCCTCCTCGGGCGGCGGCGGCAGCGGTCGCAGACCCTGAGCGCCGACGAGGCGCGCGACGTCCACCAGCGAGGCCGGC
>JBHGAT010000080.1:0-7186 GCA_041946645.1 Candidatus Velamenicoccus archaeovorus
CACCACCCCGACGTGGTGCTGATGGACATCCGGATGCCCGTCCTCGACGGGGTCGAAGCCACGAGGGTCCTGGTCCAGGAGGAGCCCGCGATCAAGGTCGTGGTCCTGACCACCTTCGACCTGGACGAGTACATCGTCGAGGCCCTGCGGGCGGGGGCGAGCGGCTACCTCCTGAAGGACGTCATGCCCGAGGACCTGGTCCAGGCCATCAGGATCGTCGCTCGGGGAGACGCCTTCCTGGCCCCCTCCGTGACACGCCGGCTGCTCGACTCCGTGGGACGCTCGATCCCCTCGATCCACCCCAAGCGGGGGGACGTCCTGGAGGCCCTCACGGCCACCGAGATCAAGGTGTTGACGTTGGTCGGCCGGGGTCTCGCCAACGAGGAGATCGCGCAGGAGCTGTTCGTCGCCGAGACGACGATCCGTACGCACATCCGCCACATCCTGGACAAGCTCTCGCTGCGCGATCGCATCCAGGCGGTGGTGTTGGCGTACGACAGCGGCCTGGTCGAGGCCGCCCGGTAGCGGGACCGCTCCGGCCGGCGTTCCGAGAATCGTCCTCCACGACGATGCCGGTTCGTCCTCCACGATGATGCATCGTCCGGTACCCCCTCGTAGCTTCGCAGCCACCCGTTCCATCGGGGGCGGGGCACTGGGATCCGACGGGGTGGCCGGTCATGATGCGATGGATCGTCGGAACGGGACTGAGGGCGCGCGGTGCCGTGGTCGTCCTGGCAGCGCTGGTGCTCGGCGGAGGGGTCTGGCAGCTCCGCTCCGCACAGGTGGACTCGCTGCCCGAGTTCGCACCCACCACGGTCGAGATCCAGACCGAGGCGCTGGGGCTGTCCGCCGAGGAGGTCGAGCAGCTCATCACCGTCCCCCTCGAGCAGGACCTGCTGGCCGGCCTCCCGTGGCTCGACACGATGCGTTCGGCATCGATCCCCGGCCTCTCCTCGGTCGAGCTGGTCTTCGAGCCGGGCACCGATCTGTTCGCGGCCCGGCAGATGGTCCAGGAGCGCCTGACCCAGGCCGCCGGCCTCCCCAACGTGTCGGGCCCGCCCCAGATGCTCGAGCCGCTGTCCTCCACCCGGCGGATCCTGATCGTCCGTCTGTCCTCGACCACGGTCTCGCCGATCCAGATGTCGGTGCTGGCACGCTGGACCATCCGTCCCAGGCTCCTCGGCGTCCCGGGGGTCTCGAACGTCTCGATCTGGGGCCAGCGCGAGCGCCAGCTGCAGGTCCAGGTCGACCCCGAGCGTCTGCGCCGCGACGGCCTCTCGCTCGATCAGGTCATCGAGACGACCGGCAACGCGTTGTGGGCCTCGCCCCTCACGTTCCTCGAGGCGTCGACGCCGGGGACCGGGGGCTTCATCGACACGAACAACCAGCGCCTCGGCATCCAGCACCTCCAGCCGATCTCGACCGCCGCCGAGCTGGCCGAGGTGCCCATCGAGGGCGCCGAGGGAACGCTCCGCCTCGGCGACATCGCGGACGTGGTCGAGGATCATCAGCCGCTGATCGGCGACACGGTGTTCGCCGACGGACGGCCTGGTCTCCTGCTCGCGATCGACAAGTTCCCCGGCACCAGCACGCTCGAGGTGACCCGGGGGGTCGAGGAGGCGCTCGACGCGCTGCGGCCCGGTCTCCCCGGGATCGACGTCGACCCGACCGTCTATCGACCGGCCACGTACATCGAGCGAGGTGCCGGGAACCTCGCCGTCGCGCTCCTGATCGGGCTGGGCCTCCTGATTCTCGTTCTCGGGGCGCTCCGGTACGAGTGGCGGAGCGCCGTGATCGCGCTCACCGCGATGCTGACCTCCCTCTCCGTCGCGTGGCTCGTCCTCCACCTGCGGGGAACGGCCCTCAACACGATGGTGCTGGTCGGCTGGATCATGGCCCTCGCCGTCGTGACCGACGACGCCGTGGGGGACGTCGACCGGCTGGTTCAGCGTCTCCGCGGGCAGAAGATGAACGGGGTCGAGCCGCCGTGGGCGAAGATCGTGCTCGAGACCACGATCGAGATGCGGACGCCGGCCACGTACGCGACGCTCATCGTCCTCCTCGCCCTGGTCCCGATGTTCTTCGTCCAGGGGGCCGCGCAGCCCTTCATCCCGACCATCCTCCTGTCGTTCGGGCTGGCCGTCGTCGCGTCGATGCTGGTCGCCCTGATCGTGACCCCCGCGCTCGGGCTGCTGCTCCTGCGTGGGAGGCCGCTCGAGCGCCATGACCCCCCGATCGCCCGCTGGCTCCAACACGCGTACGAGCTCCTGATCACGCGCTGGATCCGCTCGCCCGTTCCGGCGTTCGCGGTCCTGGGGGTCGTCCTCGTCGCGGGCCTGGTGGCCGTGCCCTTCCTCCGCGCCACGCCGCTGCCGTCGTTCCGGGACGGGAACGTGGTGATCGACCTTCGGGCCGCTCCGGGAACGTCCTTGCCGGAGATGGACCGGATCACCGCGCGGATGGTGGACGAGCTGTCCTCGACGCCCGGCGTCCTCCACGTCCAGGCGGACGTGGGACGGGCCATCACGTCCGACCGGATCGTTGGCGTGAACGTCGCCCAGCTCTGGGTCGCCATCGATCCGAGCGCCGACGACGACGCCACCCTGTCGTCGATACGCGGGACCGTCGACGGCTACGTCGGCATCGATCGCGCCGTGCGCACCTACTCGGACGAACGGATCGGCAACGTCCTGAGCGGGAACGAGCATCCCATCGTGGTGCGTCTGTACGGGCCGACCCTGGAGACGCTGCAGAGCCAGGCCGGCAGGATGCTCCAGACCCTGCGGGGGATCGAGGGCGTCGTCAGGCCGCGGATCGAGCTCCAGCCGGTCGAGCCCACCGTGAACGTCACGGTCGACCTCGCGGCTGCGGAGCGGCTCGGGATCGTCCCCGGCGACGTGCGTCGGGAGGCGGCGGCGCTGCTGTCCGGCATCGGCGTGGGAAGCCTGTTCGAACAGCAGAAGGTCTTCGACGTGGTCGTCTGGGGCACGCCCGAGACCCGGATGAGCCTCGGCAGCGTTCGCGACCTGCTGATCGACACGCGCACCGGCGGGCACGTGCGCCTCGGCAAGGTGGCCGAGGTGACCATCGAGCCGACCCCGACCGTGATCCGGCATCAGGGGAACTCGCGGATGCTGGACATCACCGCGGACGTGCAGGGACGGGACGTGGACGCCGTGGCGGCCGACGTCCGCGAGGCCCTCCGGACGACGGCGTTCCCGCTCGAGTACCACGCCGAGCTCGTGGGCGACGTGGCCCAGCGGGAGACGGCCCACCTGCGGGCGATCGCCGTGGCGGTGGCTGCCGTGGTGGGCATCGTCCTGCTCCTCCAAGCCTGCTTCGCCGGTTGGCGCCTGGCCGGGGTCGTGTCCCTGGCGCTGCCCGCGGCAGGCGCGGGCGGCGTCCTGGCGGCCGTCGCCGCCGGGAGGTCGCTGTCCATCGGTCCGGTGATGGGGCTCTTCGTCGTGTTCGCGATCGCCGTCCGGACGACCGTGGCTTCGGTCCGACGCTTCCAGCAGGTCGAGCGGGACCGGGGGGAACGGCTCGGGGCCGACGTGGTCGTGCGACTGGCCCGCGAGCGCCTGGTCCCGATCGTCACCTCGGCAGCGGCGACGGCGGCGATCCTCCTGCCCTTCGCGATCTCGGGGGGCGTGGCCGGGCAGGAGGTGGTGCATCCGATGGCGCTGGTGATCCTGGGCGGGCTCGTCACGTCGGTCCTGGTCACGGTGTTCGTCGTGCCGAGCCTCTACCACCGGTTCGGGTTCTCCCCGGCCGGGGAACGGGCTTCGGACCAGATCGTGACGGTGCCGGACATCGAACCGGTGCCCGGGGCCTGAACGGAGGGAGGGGTCGGATGCGACTCGGACATCGCCGGATCATGGGGCTCGTGCTGGCGGCTGCGCTCGGGCTCACGGCGTGCCAGGGGGCCGGCGCCGGCGAGGGCGGCGGCGGCGAGCATCCCGCCACGATCCAACCGATCGAGGGGAGCGAGGTCGCGAGGATCACGCTGTCGGAGGACGCGGCCCGTCGCCTCGGCATCCAGACCGCGCCCGTCGAGCGGCTCCGCGGGGACGGCGGGTCCCGGACCGCGATCCCCTACGCCGCGGTCCTCTACGACCCGAGCGGCCACACCTGGGCGTACACGACCCCGGAGCCGCTGGTGTTCGTTCGGGAGCCGATCCGCGTCCACCGCATCGACGGGAACCGGGCGATCCTGTCCGACAGCCCGCCGCCCGGGACCGAGGTCGTGATCGTCGGGGCGTCGGAGCTCCTCGGCGTGGAGTACGAGGTCGGAGAGGAGTAGGCGCCCCGCGCCCCGCGGCATGCTCAGGAAGATCGTCGGGTCGAGCCTGCGGTTCCGCTACCTCGTGGTGGCGGGCGCGGGAGCGTTGATGTTCTTCGGGGTGGGCCAGCTGACCACCATGCCGGTCGACGTCTTCCCCGAGTTCGCCCCGCCCCGGGTCGAGATCCAGACGGCGTGCCTCGGGCTCTCCGCCGCCGAGGTCGAGTCGCTGGTCACGATCCCCCTCGAGCAGGCGCTGAACGGGATCCCGGGGCTGGACGTCATCCGGTCGAAGTCCGTTCCGCAGCTCTCCTCGATCGAGCTCCTGTTCCAGCAGGGGACCAACCTGCTCCAGGCGAGGCAGCTCGTCACCGAGCGGATCGCCGCGGTGACGCGCACGATCCCGAACTGGGCCGCCCCTCCGGTGATCTATCCGCCGGTCTCCACGACCGGTCGGGTCATGGAGATCGGCCTGTCGTCGGACACGATGAACCTCCGAGACATGTCGATGATCGCCTACTGGACGATCCGGAGCCGTCTCCTGCGCGTGCCCGGCGTCGCCAACGTGGCGATCTGGGGCGAGCGGATCAAGATGCCCCAGGTCAGGGTCGACCCCGTTCGCCTCCGGACGTACGGCCTGACGCTCGACCACGTCATGACGGTGACGGCCGACTCGCTCGACTCGGGCATCCTCCGCTTCTCGAGCGGGGCCGTGATCGGGAAGGGCGGGTTCATCGACACGCCGAACCAGCGCCTCCAGATCCAGCACACGCTGCCGATCCTGTCGCCGGACGACCTGGCCGCCGTGCCCGTGGCCCGCCGTCAGGGTCGGATCGTCACCCTCTCCGACGTCGCTGACCTCACGGAGGGCACGTGGCCGCTGTTCGGGGACGCCGTCATCAACGACGGCCCCGGGCTCATGCTCGTCGTCGAGAAGTACCCTTGGGCCAACACGCTGAAGCTGACCCGGGACGTCGAGGCAGCCCTCGACGAGCTGCGACCGGGGCTCCCGGGGCTGCGCATCGACCCGACGATCTTCCGGGCCGCCGACTTCATCGGCCTGGCGATCCACAACCTGACCCGCGCCCTGATCATCGGCTCGCTGCTCGTCCTGCTCGTGATCGGCCTGTTCCTGTTCGAGTGGCGCACCGCGCTGATCAGCGTGATCGCGATCCCTCTGTCGCTGCTCACGGCCACGCTGATCCTCGACGCCCGAGGGGCCACGATCAACACCATGGTGCTCACCGGGTTGGTGATCGCCATCGGTGTCGTCGTCGACGACGCGATCATCGACATCGAGAACATCGTCCGCCGCCTGCGGATCGCCAGGACGACGGGCGCCAAGCCGTCGGCCGGCAGCATCATCCTCGACGCGTCGCTCGAGGTCCGCAGCGCGATCATCTACGCGACGCTGATCGACGTCGCGACGCTCCTCCCGATCTTCTTCGTCAAGGGCCTCACCGGCGCGCTGTTCTCGCCGCTCGCCCTCTCCTACGCGGTGGCCGTCATGGCATCGCTTCTGGTCGCGCTGACCGTGACCCCGGCGCTCGGCCTGATCCTGTTGAAGGACGCCCGCATCGAACGGCACACCTCCCCACTGGTCGGCTGGCTGCAGCCGCTGTACGAGCGGCTCCTCTCCGTGGCCCTCCGCAGACCGCTGCGCGTGGCGAGCGTCGGCATCGTCGTCGTGCTGGCCGGCCTCGCGGTCGTCCCACGACTCGGTGAGGCGCTGCTGCCCGAGTTCAAGGAGCGGGACTTCCTGATCCACTGGATCTCGAAGCCGGGCACGTCGCTGCCCGAGGAGCGCCGGATCGTCACCGCGGCCAGCCGCGAGCTGCGATCCATCCCGGGCGTTCAGAGCTTCGGATCGCACATCGGACAGGCCCTGCTCGCCGAGGAGGTGGTGGGACCGAACTTCGGCGAGAACTGGATCACGATCGACCCGTCCGCCGACTACGACCGGACGGTCGCCCGGATCCAGGCGGTGGTGGACGGCTACCCAGGCCTGTACCACGACCTGCTCACGTACTTCAACGAGCGCGTCGACGAGGTCCTGGCCGGGTCCACGGAGCCCATCGTCGTGCGCATCTTCGGACAGGACCTCGACGAGCTCCGGGCCCGCGCGCAGCAGATCCGTCACCTGATGTCCGACATCCCGGGCGTCGCCGACGAGCACATCTCGTTCCAGGAGGACGTCCCGCAGGTCGACGTCACGGTCGATCTGCAGGCCGCCCAGCACTACGGGATCAAGCCGGGCGACGTGCGGCGGGCGGCGGCCACGTTGGTCTCGGGCGAGGAGGTCGGCGACATCTTCCGCGACGGCAAGGCGTACGACGTCAACGTCTGGAGCCGGCCCCAGGATCGGGACAGCGTGACCGACATCCGGCACCTGCTGCTCGACACGCCGGACGGGGGTCACGTGGAGCTCGGCCAGGTCGCCCGGGTCCGGATCCGGCCGACCCCCAACGCGATCGAGCGCGAGGCCGACTCCCGCCGCATCGACGTGGAGGCGAGCGTGGACGGGCGAGACCTCGGCTCGGTCGTCCACGACGTCCAGCAGGCGATCGACGGCGTGGACTTCCCGCTGGGCTACCACACCGAGCTGCTCGGCGAGTACGCCGAGCGGCAGGCCGCCCAGGGCCGGCTCTTCCTGCTCGCCGCGCTCGCTGCGATCGCGGTGTTCCTCCTGCTGCGAGTGGCCGTGCACACCTGGCGGCTGGCCTGGCTCGCGTTCCTGGACCTCCCCATCGCGCTCGCCGGCGGCGTGCTGGCCACGTACGTGGGCGGAGGCACGATCTCGCTCGGGTCGCTGGTCGGCTTCTTCACCATCCTCGGGATCTCGGCCCGGACCGGCATCATGATGATCAACCACTTCCAGCACCTCGAGCGGTTCGAGGGCGAGAC
>JBHGAT010000081.1:0-7179 GCA_041946645.1 Candidatus Velamenicoccus archaeovorus
CATGGCCACGATCGAGGCGGCGACCGCGTCGGCGTCGTAGCCGTCGCCCAGCGCGCAGAAGACCGTGTTGCGCATCAGGATCGGCGGCTCGGCGGGGTTCAGGACCATGATGGCCTTGCCCCTGGCCGCACCGCCCACCTCCACCAGCGCGGACGAGGTCGTCTTGGTGAACTCGTCGATGTTCTGCCGCGTCCCCGGCCCGGCCGAGCGCGAGGCGACCGTGGAGACGATCTCCGCGTAGGGAACCGGCGCCACCCGGGCCACGGCGGCCACGATCGGCACGGTGGCCTGCCCGCCGCACGTGATGAGGTTCACGTTGGGCGCCCCCAGGTGCGCGCCCAGGTTCACCGGCGGGACCACGAGCGGCCCGAGCTTGGCCGGCGTGAGGTCCACCACGCGGACGCCGGCCTCCTCGAGTCGCGGCGCGTTCTGCCGGTGCACCCAGGCCGAGGTGGCCTCGAACACGATCGGATAGCTCGCCGGGTCCTCCAGGATCGGCTCGATCCCTCGGACGGTGGCCTCGATCCCGAGCTCGCGGGCCCGCCGCAGGCCGTCCGAGGCCGGGTCGATCCCCGCCATCAGCACGAGGTCCAGCACCGGCGAGCGTCGGAGCTTGTACATGAGGTCGGTCCCGATGTTGCCGGAGCCGACGATCGCGCATGGCACCTTCACGAACGACCTCCCTCGAACCGCACCCGCACCTCGCCCAGCCGTTCGAAGCTCGCCCGCACCTCGTCGCCCCCCTCGACCGGGAACGCCGCGTGGAGGGCGCCGGTCATCACGAAGTGCCCGGGCTCGAGCGTCACCTCGAACGGCGCGAGCGTGTTCGCGAGCCAGGCCACCGCGTACACGGGATCGCCGAGCGCCGCGGCGCCGACCCCGGTGGCCTGGACACGACCGTTCCTCGCCACTTCCATCGCGACCTCGGCCGGCGCCCATCCGTCGACCGGCACGACCTCGGGACCGAGCACGATCGCCGCCGACGAGGCGAGGTCCGCGATCGTGTCGACGAGCGTGATCTTCCAGTCACGGATGCGGCTGTCGACGATCTCGATCGCGGCGCGGGCCCCGCCGATCGCGGCGGCCGCGTCCTCGGTCGTCGCGCCGGGGCCCCGCAGCGGGCGCTCGAGCACGAGCGCGATCTCGGCCTCGGCGCGCGGCTGGATGAGCTCGTCGATGGAGAGCGCGGCGCCGTCCTCGAACACCATGCTCGACAGGACGGGACCGTAGTCGGGCTGGTCCACGCCGAGCAGCTCCTGCATCGCGGTCGAGGTCAACCCGAGCTTGTAGCCGACCACCGACCCGCCCTCGCCGAGGATCAGCCGAGCGAAGTCCTGCTGGATGGCGTACGCATCGGCCGGGGTGAGCGAGGGATCCTCCCCGCTGATCGGCGGGATCGGTGCGCGCTCGCGACGCGCCGCGTACAGCGCCTCGGCCCACCGGTTCATGCGATCGCGCCCCGATAGCCCATCCGCCGCGAGGCGGCCGCCGCGGCGTCCATGACCGCGCGGATCGTCTGGTCCATGACGGGATCCATACGCGTGGCCGGGCCCGCCACGCTCATCGCGGCCACGACCCGCCCGCCCGCGTCGCGGACGGGCGCCGCCACCGAGAGCACCCCCTCCTCGGACTCGTTGAGGTTCTGCGCCCACCCCCGGCGGCGGATCTCCTTCAGCTCCTTGCGGAGCAGATCCGGATCGGTGATCGTGAACGGCGTCCGCCGCTTGGGCTCCCACCCCTCGAGGAGTTGATCGAGCGTGCGCTCGGGCAGGTAGGCGAGCAGGCACTTGCCGGTTCCGGTGCAGTGTGCCCAGTTGCGCCGGCCGACCTCGAGGAACAGCCGCAGGGTGTGGGGGCTGTCGAGCCGCTCGATGTAGACCACCTCCCTGCCGTCGAGCACCGCAAGCTGCACGGTCTCGCCGGTGGCGTTGCGAAGCTGCGCCATCGGGGGCACGGCCGCCTCGTGCATCGCGAAGTGCGTTGCCACGGCGGCCGTCAGGTCGTAGACGGCCAGCCCGAGCCGGTACTTGCCGGACTCCCGATCCTGCTCGAGCAGGTGCTCGTCGGTCAGGGTCGAGAGCAGGCGATGCGCCGTCGACTTGCCCAGGCCGAGCCGGCGCGCGATCTCCGACACGCCGAGCTGTCGCTCGTGGTACGAGAAGAGCTGCAAGACGCGCGCGGCGTTTCGGACGCTCTCGATGCGACCCGGGGCACGCGCCACGCGACCGGGGCCGTCGTCGATGCGACCCGGGTCACGCGCCACCGTCGCGCCCCCGCAGCGCTCCAAGCACTGCCCGCCGGACCTCCGTCGGCGACCTCCCGACCTCCACCGACCGCAGGCTCTCGTCCCATGGCGCGATCTCCCGCGCGAGCAGGGCCTGGGCCAGCGCCAGCCCCGCCCGCGAGGCCCCCTCCATCTCGTCGACGAGCCGCTCCCGGCCGGGAGCGTGGGCCCGGATCTCCTCGAAGTCCCGAGCCTCGGTCGCGTGCGCGTTCGCGAGGCCGGCGCCCGCGTGTCCGGCGTGGTGGCCGGTGAGCTCCGACCCCGGCCGGACGATCAAGTGGTACAGGTGCGTAGTCAGCCCGAGCGTGCGTCGCACGCGGTCGCCGGCGGCTCCGGCGGACTCGTCGATGAGGCCGAGCGCCGGCAGGACGACCGGGTCGAAGAACCGGAGCCTCCAGCGCATCCCGGGCAGCTCCTCCTCGAGCTCCACCTCGGGCCCGACCGGCGCCGAGAGCCGCTCGCGCGTGGCCACCACGTGGAGGTTCCGCACGCCCGCCGCGACCACGGTGAACGGGTCTCCGAGAAGGGGCAGCCGCCCCCGGACCGCGGGCGGCAACAGCCCGGCCGTGGAGAGGTAGGCCTGGTGCACGCCGCGCACGTACTCGGCCAGGGCCCGGCGCATGTCCTCGGGGCGTCGCCGCTCGTGCGCCATCGTCGGGTGGGAGGCGTGCTCGCTCATCCGCGCATCATAGAGAGCGCGTTCCGCGCACGGAGGGCGTGTTCCGCGGAGCGGAACACGCTCCGTCCCGCATGGCGGAACGTTTTCCCTGCCTGCGGAACGCCGATGCTAAGGTCCGCGGGCATGGGCATCCTGAGGCTGTCCCATGTGGACATCAGCGTCCCCGACCTCGACCTCGCGTCCGCCTACTACACCCAGGTCATGGGCCTTCTCGAGGTCGGGCGGACCGCGGACCGCGCCTTCTTCAAGTGCTGGGACGAGGAGGACCACCACTCCCTATCGATCCGGTACGACCCGCGGGTCGGGATCGACCTGTTCTCGTTCAAGGTGGAGGACGAGGACGACCTGGAGGATCTCGAGCGCCGGCTGGAGGCGTTCGGAACGCGCGTGCACCGCGTCTCGGCCGGCGAGGAGGTCGGGCAGGGAACCTCCATCCGGTTCGACACCCCTTCCGGCCACACCATGGAGCTCGTCCACGACGTCGCGAAGGTCGGGGGGCTGCTCGGCAAGCGGAACCCCGAGGTGGCGCCCCACGGGCTACCGGGGATCGCGCCGCCGCGCATGGATCACCTCCTCGTGACCGCGGAGGAGGTGCCCGAGGCGACGCGGTTCTACATGGACGTGCTCGGCTTCCGGCTCACCGAGCAGCTCCTCGACGGCGACGGCCAGCAGATCGGCGTCTGGCTCGAGCGCTCCCACTCGCCCCACGACCTCGCGGTCGTGAGCGGGCCGAACGGCGGCCTCCACCACTTCGCGTTCTGGCTGGACGACTGGGATCACGTTCGCCGGGCGGCCGACATCCTCGCCTACAACGCGATCCAGATCGACGTCGGCCCGACGCGCCACGGGATCACGCGCGGCAACACCATCTACTTCTTCGACCCACTGGGCACCCGCAACGAGGTCTTCACCGGCGGATACCGACCGGACCCCGACTTCCCGACGATCACGTGGACCGAGGACAACATCGGCAAGGCGATCTTCTACTACGAGGGCGACCTCAACGAGCGGTTCATGAAGGTGCACACGTGAGGGCCGCGCGTCCGGAGGCCCGGTAGGTGGGGATCCTGCGGCTGTCGCACGTCGAGATCCGGGTCCCCGACCTCGAGCTCGCCACGGCCTACTACGCCGAGGTGGTAGGGCTTCTCGAGACCGACCGCGAGCCCGAGCGGGTCTTCCTCAAGTGCTGGGACGAGCACCAGCACCACTCGGTGATCCTGCGCTACGCCCCGACCTATGGGCTCGAGGCGGTCGGGTTCAAGCTCCAGGACCGCGAGGACCTCGACACGCTTGGCGCCAGGCTCGAGGGCGCGGGCGTCTCCGCCGAGCGGCTGGCCGCGGGCGAGCTCGGGCCCGGTTCGGGCGAGACCCTCCGGTTCCGGAGCCCGTCGGGCCACACGGTCGAGCTCGTGCACGGGATGCAGCAGGTCGGGAACCTCCTGCCGCTCACGAACCCGCCACCCGAGCCGCTCGGGCTCGTGGGGATCCATCCGCCCCGGATCGACCACGTCTTCCTGATGTGCGAGGACGTCGACGGCGCCACCGAGTTCTTCCGCGACCTGCTCGGGTTCCGGGTGACCGAGCAGATCCTGGCCGACGACGGTCACCGACTGGCGGGCTTCCTCGAGCGCTCTCACACCGCGCACGACGTGGCGTTCATGACGGGACCCGACGCGGCGTTCCACCACGTGGGCTTCTGGCTCGACGACTGGACCTCGCTCCGGCAGGCGGCCGACATCTGCTCGTTCCACGGCGTGCGCATCGACGCGGGCCCGACCCGGCACGGCGCCACTCGTGGCTGGGGTCTGTATTTCTTCGACCCGGCCGGCAACCGCAACGAGGTCTACACAGGCGGCTACTGGGTGGATCCCGACCGCGAGCCCATCACCTGGACCGAGGCCGAGATGGGGCACGCGATCTTCTACTACGAGGGCGCCGTCGACCAGCGCTTCCTCACGGTGCACAGCTGAGGCGAGCGATGGACGGGGAGCGCGAGGGCAACGAGTCGACCGAGTCCGAAGCCGCGCGTCCGGCGCTCCCGCGGACCGAGCGCTCGGACGCGCCGCTGTACCTGGCGCGGTACCTCGAGCGCCAGGGCCGCGCGGCGACGAACGGACACCCGGACGAGCCGCCGTCCGACGACGTGCCGCTGTACCTGCGCCGGTTCCGCCAGCGCCGTGAGGCCGGAGGATCGGGCGGGCCGCCCCCGCCGTGGCAGGGTCGCGACCTGGCCTTCCAGCGCGCGATGTCCGAGGACAGCCGGAACAAGGAGATCGTCGCACCCCCCGAAGCCCGTCTACCGATCGCGAATGACATCTACCTCGTTCGCCACGGCGAGACCCAGGGCTACTCCACGGAGTCCGGGCTGACCCCGCTCGGCACGTGGCAGGCGCGCACGTACGGGCACACCCTCGCCAAGCGGGTCGGAAGCGGCGAGCGGATCGTGATCGCTACCGCCCCGACCAACCGGGCCGGACAGACCGCGGAGAACCTCTACCGCGGCCTGCTCGACGGACTTGCCCTGTTCGACAAGCACGTCGAGGTCTCGGCCCCGGAGGAGATGGACGAGTTCCGGAACTTCGTTGTGGCCACGCCCGACGGGTTCAGAGACGTCACCGCCGCGTTCCGCATGTACTACGCGCTGCTCGAGGGGTTCGAGCGGACGGCGGTCGGCGACCGCCCCCTGTGGCTCGTCGAGGTGGACCGCTTCTGGCGGACCCAGCAGAGCGGCGGCGACCCCATCCAGTACTGGCTCACGGTCCCCATGCTGCACTTCGAGCCGCCGGCGATGGTCGTGCGCCGCTTCTGGGCCGGTCTTCGCCGGCTGTCGGGCGAGCATCCGGGCGCGCGGCTGGTCGTCACGACGCACTCGGGCCCGATCCGTGCGTTCGCCACCGCGTCCCTGGGCTACGACCCCGGCGAGCCGTACAACACCGAGCACGTCCGGGTGAAGCTGATCGAGGGCGGCCACGAGGCCCTCGTGAGCTATCGCAACCGCGTTCAGGAGATCCACGTGCCGGCCATCGGAGACCTGCCGGCGTGGACCCGGGTCGAGCCCGCTCCGAGCGTCCTGCGAGAGGGAGGGGGATGAACGACTACATCGTCTGGTTCGACCGCTACAGCGATCACGACCGAGCCCGCGTTGGCGGCAAGAGCGCCAGCCTCGGCGAGATGACGGCGGCGGGACTACCGGTGCCGCCCGGGTTCGCGATCACCACCGAGGCCTACCACACCCTCCGTGATCATCCGGAGATCCGCTCCCGGGTCCACTCGCTGCTGGGCGAGGTGGATCTCTCGGACGCAGACGCACTCGAGCGCGTCTCCGCGGAGATCCGCAGCCTGATCGACGCCGCCGAGATCCCTCCGGACGTCGTCGGCCAGGTCACCGGCGCGTACGCGGAGCTGTGCGCTCGGTGCGGCACGGAGGACGTACCGGTCGCCGTTCGGTCCTCCGCCACCGCCGAGGACCTGCCCGACGCGAGCTTCGCCGGCGAGCACGACACCTACCTGTGGGTTCGCGGCGTCGACCAGGTGCTGGCCAAGATGCGCCGGTGCTGGTCGAGCCTGTTCTCGGCCCGCGCGATCAGCTACCGCCACGAGATGGGGCACGACCACGACGTGATCTCGATGAGCGTGGCGGTGCAGAAGATGGTCGTCCCGCGCGCCGCCGGCGTCGCGTTCACGCTGAACCCGCTGGACGGCGACCGCTCCACCGTGGCGATCGACGCGTCGTGGGGTCTCGGCGAGGCGGTCGTCGGGGGCCAGGTGAACCCGGACAACTACCTCGTAGACAAGGTGCTGCTCGAGATCGTGAAGCGCAAGGTCTCACGAAAGGAGACGGAGATCCGCGTCGGCGACGACGACCGAGTGGAGCACGTCGCGGTCGACGTCGAGCGCCAGACCCAGCCGTGCCTGTCCGACGAGGAGATCCGAACCGTCGCCCGCCTGGCGCGGACGGCGGAGAAGTACTACGGCGTGCCGCAGGACGTGGAGTGGGCGCTCGACGTGCACTTGCCGCCCGGCGAGAACGTGGTGCTGCTGCAGAGCCGTCCGGAGACCGTCTGGAGCCGCCGACCCAGGGTGCCGATCGCGAGCCCGCTCGGGCTCGAAGGGATCGTGGCGACGCTGCTCGCGCCGCTCGACGGTCGAGTGGGGGATCGGAAGGAGGAGGGCGTAGGGCAGACAGGATCGAGGTGAGCCCGTAGGGCATCGTCGG
>JBHGAT010000082.1:0-7154 GCA_041946645.1 Candidatus Velamenicoccus archaeovorus
CGCTTCGGACGTCGCGAGGACCCTGGGCATCCGGTACGGCTCGGCCCACTTCCACCTCAGGGTGCTGGTCCGCGCCGGCATCGCCGAGGAGGTCGAGCGGCGGCGCATCCGCGGCGGGACCGAGATCCTCTACGCGATCCCCCGGGGCTTCTCCGTCCCGTGGGACCCCGCGTCCCCACCCGAGCTGTGGGGCGCGATCGCCCGGACCCACGCCGTGGACCTGGCCCGGCGCCTGGACCGGGCCGCGGCGGACCGCCGACCCTCGGACGCCGAGACCGACCGGATGGTGATGAGCGACCTGGTGCTCACGCCGGAGGAGGCTCGAGCGGCGCTGGCGGCGATCGACCGGATGCTGGCCCGGATCCGGCGCCTCCGCGAGCACGAGGCGGAGCCCCGTCCCGGCACGGAGCGGTTCACGCTCGCGCTCACCTTCTTCCGCGCGGCCTCGGAGGAGCCGTGAGCGTCGAGCTTCCCCGCCACGCGAACGTGCTGCGGAGCCGCCCCACGTTCCGGCGGTTCTGGGTGGCCCGCACGATCTCGCACGTCGGCGACGGCGCCGCCGTGGTTGCGCTGGTCCTGTTCGTGAAGGGGGTGGGCGGGTCTGGCGCCGCGGTCGGCTCGCTGCTGCTGGCGCAGTCGCTCCCCCACCTGCTCGCGCCGATGGCCGGGGTGATCGCCGACCGGGTCGATCGCCGCGCCGTGATGATCGGCTGCGACCTGGCGCAGTCGGCGCTGTTCCTGCTCCTCGCGCTGACGACGCCGCCGCTGCTGCCGACGATCGGGCTCGTCGCCGTCACGTCCTCGCTGGACACGCTGTTCGGCCCGGCCGGCTCGAGCGCCGTGCCGGCGCTCGTCTCCCGCGACCAGCTGATCGAGGCCAACGCCTGGAACGCCACCTCGCTCAACCTGCAGGTCGCGCTGGGGCCGGTGCTGGGCGGGGTGCTCGTGGCCGCGTTCGGCGTGCGATGGGCGCTGATCGCGAACGCCTCGAGCTTCCTGGTCTCGGCGGCGCTGCTGGCCCGGATCCCCAGGCTCGCCCCACACCGCCGGGGCGAGCCCACCGGCATGCTCGCCGACACGATCGAAGGCGTGCGGGCGGCGTGGCGGTACCGGACCGTGCGGATCGTGATGGCGACGCTGCTCGCCGGCGTGGCGTTCGCGGCGATGGTGAACGTGGCCTTGGTGTTCCTGGTCCGCGACGAGCTGGGCGGCGGAGCGGTCGCGTTCGGCGTGGCCACCGCCGCGTGGGGCGTGGGCATGGTCGTGGGCTCGCTCGCGATCGCGCTCCGGGCTCGGCGCCTGGGGGCGGTCCGCCTCCTGCTGCTGGCGTGGCTGCTGAGCGGGCTCGGGCCGCTCCTCACGGGGTTCGCGCCCGTGCTCGCGGTGGCCATGGCCGGCCAGGCCGTGGGCGGCCTGGGCAACGGGATCGATCTGGTCGCGTCGTCGACGATCGTGCAGAGCGAGATGCCCGACCGGTTGCTCGGCCGGATCTTCGGGCTCGTGTCGCTGGCCGCCTTCGCCGGCTCGAGCGCCGCGTACCTGTTCGGCGGGCTGCTGCTGGACGCCTCGAGCGCGCGGATCACGTTCGTGGTCGCCGGGCTCGGCGTGCTCGTCGTGTGGGCGGGCGCCTCCCTCGCGTTCCGTCGGGCCCGCTCGGCGTAGGCAGGGCCACGTAACGGATCACACCGGGAGCGTACCCCTCGGTCCCACGGTCGAGCCGGTCCGTGGGTCCTGACCCACGGCATCGGGGTGGGCGATGGGCAACGGACCTCGTCGTCGGCGGTGGAACGTCGCGGTGGACAGCACGGCGTCCACGGCGCCCTCCACCGGCAGGGGCCGGCCCAGACCGGCCTCCACGAACGCCACCCGCCGGAGCCCCCAGCTGGGCCGCCCCACGAGCTCGCCGCCCCACCGGTACATGGGGTCGGCGATCCGGTCGTAGGTCGCCACGTCCCGGTCGCTCACCCCGGCGAGTATGTCAGCCGATCGCGGTGCGGCCCGATCCCCGGTCCGGCCGGCGCCGGCGCCTGGCCCGGCTGGCACGGCCCCCGGCTCAACATCCGGTGGACGGGCGCCGATGGATGGAGGAGAGGGGGGCCGGAGCCTTCGGGTCCGGGTCGCTCCCGCCGCCGACGAGCAGGGAAAACGGACATGGTGACCAGCACGGACCGCGACACGGCGCAGGCCATCGACCAGCAGGAACGGCTCGAGCGGTTGATCCAGGCCTTCCGGGAGGCCAACCCGAGGTTCCGGATCTCCGACGACGTGATCCGCCGGTACCACCTGGCCATGACCACGAGGGGGTTCGTGATCTTGTCGGGGGCGAGCGGGACCGGCAAGACCTGGCTCGCGACCGCCTACGCCGAGGTCGCGGGGGCCCGGGCCAAGGTCGTCGCGGTCGACCCCAGCTGGTCGTCGAACGAGGACCTGCTCGGCTACCTCTCCCCGCTCGACGGCTTCTACCACCACACGCCGTTCAGCGAGTTCGTCCAGGACTCCGCTCGCGAGTGGGAGAGCGCCAACGCGTCCGGCCGTCTGGCGCGCGAGTTCCACGTGATCCTCGACGAGATGAACCTCGCGCGGGTGGAGCACTACTTCTCGCGGTTCCTGTCCGCGATGGAGCTCCGGGCGCGGGACGGCACGGCACGGCTGGACCTCGCGCCCGGGCACACGGTCGTCCTCTCGCCGAACCTGAAGTTCGCCGGGACGGTGAACGTGGACGAGACGACGCACGGCTTCGCGGACAAGGTCTACGACCGGGCTCAGCTGATCGAGCTGCCGCTGCCGCGTGACAAGGTCGTCGAGCACCTCGACGGGTTCCCCTACGCGGACGCCGTCCTGGCCATCTGGGACGCCGTGCGACCCATCGCCCCGTTCGGGTTCCGCGTGCTGGACGAGATCCACCTCTACGCGGGCGCAGCGGCCGAGGTCGGCACGTCCTGGGAGACCGCGCTGGACGAGCAGCTGGTCCAGAAGGTGCTCCCGCGGATCCGCGGCGCCGACCGTCGGCTGGAGGAAGCGCTCGACGCCTTCCTGGCCGCGCTCGGCGACGAGCCGTTCCCGCTCTCGCGGGCCAAGGCCGAGGAGATGCGCGCGGCGTACCGGACCCATGGCTTCGCATCGTTCTTCTGAACCGGCCCCGGACCCGGCCGCCGAGGAGCTGGACCGGCTCCGCGCGATCGTCCTCGGGACGTCGGACCGGCCCGGCCTGGTGGAGGTGCTGCCGAGGCTCCAGCGCGGGCATCGCAAGGAGCTCCGCCGGCGCGAGCACTGGACCAGCGGCGACCTGGCCCGTCATCCCGAGCCGCGCGAGGTGATCCGCAGCCGCCGCAAGCCCGGCAACGTCGACCAGCACGGACGGTTCATCCAGATCTTCGACGCCCGCCGGGAGCTGGTCGAGGACATCCACGAGAACCGGGTGGTCCGGCACGCCGCCGAGTCGGTGCGTCGGCGGCTCCTCGCGCTCGACGAGCCCGAGGCCGTGGCGCTCCTCGGGCAGCTCGAGGCGGCCATGGCGCAGGCGCCCTTCCTGCGCACCGTCGGCGAGCTGCGCTCGCGTCCCACCGAGCCCACGGCGACGCTCGCCGGGGATCCGCTCTACCGGGCCGTGTTCCAGTCCTGGCTCGAGCTGGCCCGCTGATCCCGGGCCGGCGCCTCCGGGCTCCTCCGCGGCATGCGGCCGGCTCGTCCCCTCAGGCCGGCCGGTCCCGACCGGGCTCCGGCCCCTTCAGCAGGTCGTCGAGCGAGGGCTTGCGCTGGCGCTCGGCCTCCGCGAGCTTGTCCTCGAGCGTCGGGGACCGCACGTCGCCGGCCGCCTCGAGCAGCTCGTCCAGCGTTCCGCCGGCGCTGCCCTTGAGCCGGATCCGCAGCGCCGCCAGCACCGAGGCGTGCGCATCGGACAGTCCCTGAGCGATCTTGATCTCGGTCAGCGCCTGCTCCGCTCGCGCCAGGAGGGCCTCGTCGTCGTCCACGGCACCAGTGTGCCACTCCCGCGTCCCTCGCGGCGTTCGCCGACGAGACGTTCAAGCTGCCCAACCCGAACCAAGCTCATCCGGCGGGGC
Organism: Candidatus Velamenicoccus archaeovorus; assembly: GCA_041946645.1. GTDB lineage: Bacteria > Actinomycetota > UBA4738 > UBA4738 > HRBIN12 > DASQQQ01. Next base: position 4,062 of record JBHGAT010000082.1, read on the forward strand.
TGTCCCGGGGCCTCGCTATGCTGCGGGGATGACCTGTTCGGTCTGCGGCGAGCCCCTCCCCGAAGGCGCCCGGTTCTGCCCGAGCTGCGGCGCCGTCGTGGCCACCCCGCTCGGCATCGAGGAGCGGAAGATGGTCACGGTGCTGTTCGCCGACCTGGTGGACTCCACCGGGCTCGGGCAGCGGCTGGACGCCGAGCGCACGCGCGAGGTCCTCGGCCGGTTCTTCGACGTGGCCACGGCCGAGCTCCTGGCGCTCCGGGGACGGCCGGAGAAGTTCATCGGCGACGCCGTGATGGCCGTGTTCGGCCTGCCCACCGTGAGCGAGGACGACGCGCTCCGGGCCGTCCGCGCGGGTCTGGCCATCCGGGCCCGGATGCGCCGGCTCGGCGAGACCCTGGGGCTGAGCCAGCCGCTCGAGGTCCGCGTGGGCATCGAGTCGGGCGAGGCGGTCACGGGCCTGGGACCCGCGGGACAGCTCCTGGTCACCGGTCCCGTCGTCAACGTGGCCGCGCGCCTCCAGCAGGCCGCGGCCCCCGGCGAGGTGCTGGTGGGGCAGACCACGTTCGCCCTCACCGACACCGCGGTCTCGTACGGGGCCCGCCGGGCCGTGCCGGCCAAGGGGTTCGCCGTCGAGCTGACCGCCTACCCGGCCGAGGGCCTGACCTCGCGCTCGGCCCGGCGGACCATCCCGTTCGTGGGCCGGGCGAGCGAGCTCACGATCCTGCGGGAGAGCCTGGCCCGGGCCACGGCCACCGGGCAGCCGGTGCTGGTGACCGTGCTCGGCGAGCCCGGCATCGGCAAATCACGGCTGGCCGACGAGCTGGTCGCCGGCGTCGACGACGTGACGGTCCTGTCCGGCCGCCCCCGCTCCTACACGGACACGGCCACCTTCGCGCCGGTCGCGGCCATCGTGGGTGATCTCGCCCGGGTCGAGGACGGGGACAGCCCGGAGCGGATCCGTCGGCGCCTCCGCGGGCTGGTGGGCGGGACCCGGCAGGCCGCTCATCCCGACCGCATCGTCGAGCGTCTGTCGCTGCTGTTCGGGATGGGCGAGCGGGTCGACGAGTCGGCCTTCGTGCACGACGTGCGGCATGGGTTCGTCGCGCTGGTCGACGCCCTGGCCGCCGAGCGGCCCGTGCTCCTGGTGTTCGAGGACGCGCATGCCCTCCAGCCGCCGATGCTCGACCTGATCGAGCGCCTGGCCGAGCCGCCCCGGGAGGGCCGGCGCCCGGCCATGGTGCTCGGACTGGCCCGCCCGGAGCTCCTGGACCAGCGGCCCTCGTGGGGCTCGCGGACCGCCAACGCGCTGACGTTGCGGCTCGACCCGCTCAGCACCGAGGAGTCGGTCGACCTGGCCCGGCGGGCGGCCGCGGGCCGGATCGGCGACGACCAGGCCGCCGGGATCGCCGCCCGCGCCGGCGGCAACCCGTACTTCATCATCGAGACCACGGGCATGCTGCTCCCCCACGGGGACGAGCGCAATCGCCCCCGGGGTGGCCCGCTCCCGCCCACGGTCCAGGCCGTGGTGTCGGCCCGGCTCGACGCCCTGCCCCCCCGCCTGCGGGGGCTCGCACGACGCGCCTCGGCGTTCTTCGTCTCGTTCGACATCGAGGAGCTGGCGGTCGTCGATCCCCAGGCGACGCCAGAGGACGTGCATCGGCTGGAGGAGGCCGAGATCCTGGTGCGCGACGACGACGGGCATGGCACGCCCCGGTGGCGCCTGCGGCACTCCACCCTCAAGGAGGTGGCCTACGCCAGCCTCCCCAAGCGCGAGCGGGTCCGGCTGCACCAGCTGATCGCGGACCGGCTGACGGCCGGTGGGCACGCCACGTGGGCCTCGGGACACCTGGAGCTCGCCGCCCGCGCGGCGCTCGACCTCGACCCCAACGACCGGACCGTCCCCGATCGCGCCGCGGACGCCCTGCTCAAGGCGGGCGACCGGGCCCGCCGGCGGATGGAGAACCGTTCCGCGATCGACCGGTACGATCGGGTTCTGGCCCTGGCCGGGTCGGAGGAGCGGTGGGGCATGCGCGAGGCCCGGGCCCTGGCCGGCCTCGGCGAGGCGCGGTACTGGCTCGGCGAGTACCCGGCGGCCGCCGAGGCGCTCGGCCGGGCGGTGGAGATCGGCACCCAGACCGACGACCGGTTCGCGCTCAGCCTGGCCCTCCGGTTCCTCGGCGACATGGCCATCAACGTGGAGGCCGACCTCGACAAGGCCGAACGGCTCCTGGGGCGATCGCTCCGGTTCGCCGAGGAGCTGGGGGACCCCTGGGCCATCACCCGGACGCTCCTGTTCGCGGGGTGGGTGCCGTGGACCCGGGGCGACCTGCGGGGGTCCGAGGCCCTGTGGCGCCGAGCTCTGGAGGTGGCCGATCCGGAGGACGGATGGGCCCGGGTCCGGGCGCTGAACTCGCTCTCGATCAATCGGTCCGGAGGTCCCGGATCCGGGACGCCGACGCCCGAGGACCTGCAGGAGGCGCTCCGTCTGGCGGACGAGGCCGGCGCGCTCGCCGAGCGCACGGGCGACCCGTTCAGCATCGCCATCACCTCGGTGCAGCGGTCCCGAGCCCTCGTGGACCTGGGCCGGCTGGAGGAGGCCCTCACCTGCCTGGACGCCGCGGTGGCGACGTTCGAGGACCTGGGGGCCCGGTGGGAGCTGGCGGACGCCATCGCCTCACGCGGGATCACCCAGCGCGAGCTCGGCCGGCTGGACGAGGCGGAGACGGACCTGCGCACGGCCATCCGGATCTCCGAGGAGCTCGGCGAGCTGCAGCTCGCCAGCTGGACGTGGCGGGCCCTGGCCCAGGTCTCCGAGCTCCGGGGCGACCGTGGGGAGGCCGAGGAGCGCCGCCGCCGGTCACGCGAGGCGGAGGAGCGGTTCCGGCCGGATCGCCCCGCCCCCGCACAGCGTCCCCACTGACGGACCGGGTCGCCCGGGGGCCGTTCGCTCGTCGAACGGTGGGGGGAGGGCCCCTCGAGGACCCTCGCGGTCCGTGGCTGGGCGAGCGGCACTGGCAGGACAGCCCCGGCCCATCCGCATGGTCGCCCGCACGCGCCAGGTGGACCCGGACCACCGGGCCCGGGACGGAGATG